>NZ_JADEWC010000021.1 GCF_015207825.1 Cyanobacterium stanieri LEGE 03274 | reverse complement strand
ATACAACCCCCCCTGTTAATAATCGACCTAATCAATCTCGTCCTTTAGTAATCATCGATCCTGGCCATGGCGGTAGAGACCCAGGCGCCGTGGGTATTGCAGGTTTACGGGAAAAAGATGTTATTTTGCCTATTTCCTTAGAAGTTGTAAGAATTTTGGAACAACAAGGCATCCAAGCGCGTCTAACTCGTAATAATGATACTTTTATCAGTTTGGAGGGACGTACTACCATGGCCAATGGCCTTAATGCTGATTTATTTGTAAGCATCCATGCTAACGCCATTAGTATGAGTCGCCCTGATGTCAACGGCTTGGAAACTTATTATTTTCAAAGTGGTCGTAATTTAGCTAATGTTATTCATCGTAATATTTTACAAAGACTAAATATACGCGATCGTCGAGTACGTCAGGCAAGGTTTTACGTACTTCGTAACGCTAGAATGCCCTCTGTATTGGTGGAAACTGGATTTGTTACGGGGAGAGAAGATGCTGCCCGTTTACGAGATCCTAACTTTCAAAGACAAATGGCCCAAGGTATTGCCGCAGGTATTGTGGAATATGTTAGAACCAATCGACTATAAGCAAATCTCCATGACATACTTTTAAAGTTTTACCCTCAAAGGCGAGATGTCCACGGATGAAGTAATCATTTCATCCCCAGCCTTTTTTGTTGTTCATTGTGATCGTAATTATAAAAACTATGTTTTAATCTTTGATTTAAATACTTTTTGTTTGTTGAGAAAATTTGTGGATAAAAATTTTTATCCTGATTTATTCTTGTGTTGAAATATATTAACCTTGAAGGTAAACTGATTTTTAAATGTATCATTTTATTACATAAACTAAAATCAGTGGAAATCTTCATTGAGAAAAGATTACATTTGATTAGAAACAAATAATTAAAGGACTGATAAAAGCATTAAATACTGTTGTCATAAGATGCTTTTTTAAATATTCGGTAATAATTTTAACCGTTTTTTTATCATTACTAAACCGTTTATTTGTTCTATATATTTAATTCCTCACAAAATATTTACAATCTTGAGTAAATTTGCTTATATTATATTAATTTCAATGGAAATAATAACTAAATTTATGACAAATGCGTTTAATAACAGGATAGGTGTATTCGATAGCGGGGTGGGTGGGTTAACGGTATTACGGCAGATATATCGTCAGTTACCCCAAGAATCTATTTTGTATTTTGGAGACACGAAACGTTTACCCTATGGTACGAAGTCTGCCCAAGAAATTTTACAATTCGTCAGAGAGATTCTTTATTGGATGCAACAAGAGGGAGTCAAAATGGTGATTATGGCTTGTAATACTAGCTCTGCCCTTGCCCTTGAGGAAGTGAGGACGGAATTTAATTTCCCTATCCTTGGTTTAATTCACCCCGGCGCAAAAGCCGCCATCAAACAGGGTAAGAGAATTGGGGTGATTTCTACGGTGGCAACGGCTTCTAGTAATGCTTATCGTAATGCCATCAATGAACTTGAACCTGATACGAAGGTTTGGCAAATTGGTTGTCCTGAGTTTGTCCCTTTAATTGAACAAAATAAGATTTATGAACCTTATACCAAGGAAGTTGCCCAAAAATATCTTGAGCCTTTATTAAGGAATAGAATTGATACTTTGGTTTATGGCTGTACTCACTATCCCCATTTAGAAGGGGTTTTTAAGGAGATTTTACCATCCTACGTGAAGTTAGTCGATCCTGCCTATGCGGTGGTTAGGGCCATTGCTAAGGAGTTGGAAATTAATGGATTACGTAATCGGGAAAATGCTTTGGCTACTCGTTTTTGTGTTAGTGGTAATCCCGAGGAGTTTGCCCAAGCCTCTAAGGGATGGTTAGGTTTTACCCCTAATGTAGAACAAATTCACTTACAACCTCATTTTGAGGTGATTAATAATTCTGGGGAAATTAGAGATTCTCAAGATGATGTTTATGCAGAAAGTTTGATTGCTTAATTTTTGTGGTTGAGCAACAAAGGTTATTGATGATAATTGTGGGGGCGTAGTGGGTTACGTCCCTATTGTCTGTTTTATTGTTGTTATTTTTGCTAATGGAAAATGAGCCAAACCTATCAGACTACGGCGATTATACTTAAACAAAAGCCCTTTGGGGAAAATGATTTATTGGTGACTATTTTTTCTCCTGAGAGGGGGTTAGTAAGGGCGATCGCCCCAGGGGCAAGGAAATATAAATCAAGACTAAGGGGCAGAATTCAACCCCTAGTAATTAATGAATTTTTAGTAGTAAAAGGAACAAGTTTAGATCGACTAATTCAAGCAGAAACAAAAGAATCATATCCCAAATTAAGTCAAAACTTAGGCAAGTTAACTATCAGTCAATACTTAGCAGAAATCATCCTTAATTTAGCCCTCATCGAACAACCCCAACAAGAATTATATAATACTTTTAATCGATATTTAAAAACCTTAGAACAATTAGATATTAAAAGTAACTTAACCCCCCATCTGGCCCAAGGAGTTTTTAATGTTTTAACCCTTACAGGTATAGCCCCTGAGGTTAATTATTGTCTCCGTAATCAAACCCCCCTAATTCCTAACTTATCTCAATCTCATTGGCGTATAGGATTTAGTTTTTACCATGGAGGTTTCATAGAATTATCTGCTCTAAATAATGATAAAAAAGAACCGATTAACGCTAAATTCAGTGGCCTAGAATTATGTCTTTTACAATGTTTAGCCCATCGAAACTTAGAGAATATAGAAAAAGAAATAAAACAAATATACTCTCAAAAAGACATTGATAGAGCATGGATGAACATTGAAAGGAACTTGACAAAGTATATAGAATTTTATTTAGGATATACTTTAAAATCAGCGGAGATGGTTAATTTTGCCTTAAACTACCCCGCCCCATAATCACCAACCGTTAAGCTACTTTTTCATTTAGCCCCAATTATCAGATCTCAAAAAGGATTATCATATATGAAAGGGTATCCATGAAATAAATAATAAACCATAATTACATTGACCATATCTTCAATGACTCAAACCAAGCAACAAAAATGGTGCGTCACAAAAATAAGTCTTCATTAATTATGGCAACATTTATAGAACCCTTTTTTATTTATTGAATATTTTATAGTTAAATAATGACACTCAATAACACCTTAATTCCTGCCCCCTCAGCAGACATAGCTTCTATTCCCCACCGTATTGCCGCCATCAGTCGTGATACAAAGGAAACCGATGTTAAGGTAGAAGTTAATTTAGATGGGACGGGAAAATGCAATGTTAATACGGGAGTACCCTTCCTTGACCATATGTTACACCAATTATCTTCCCATGGCTTACTTGATTTAGATATTCAGGCCACAGGAGACATAGAAATTGATGACCATCATACCAATGAAGATGTCGGTATTACCCTTGGAATGGCCATAGCTAAGGCGGTGGGTAACAGGAAAGGAATTAATCGTTTTGGGCATTTTATCGCCCCTTTAGATGAAGCGTTGGTACAAGTTAGCCTTGACTTTTCAGGACGACCCCATTTGAGTTATGGTTTAGATATACCTACCCAAAGGGTTGGTAATTATGATACTCAATTGGTTAGGGAATTTTTTGTAGCCATTGTTAATCATTGTCAGATTACTCTACATATTCGCCAGTTGGATGGTATTAACTCTCATCACATTATTGAGGCAACTTTTAAGGCTTTTGCCAGGGCGATGCGCATGGCTTTAGAATATGATGTTCGTCGTTTGAATGAAATTCCTAGTTCTAAGGGTGTTTTATAAGGAAAGTATGATATTAGGTAGATAAATCTCACCGTAGGGCAACATATTGATAACCATAGGCTAAAAAAAAGATTGGTTACGCCCACGGAGATTAATTTAGTGGCTATAAATTGGGAGGTAAAGTTATTTATTTTCTAGCGTTGTTTGTTGTAAGGTCACTATAAACTGATTTTATATTCTAGTTTATGGCGATTTATTAATAAATAGTTAAGATGAACGGATTTTTGTTTTTATCCTGTCTAAGATAGAGATTTCAGCATAACAAACTCATTGTTTAACATCTTGATTTGTATGGATTGTTAATTATTTTTATTAAATATTTGTCAATTCTAAAAATAATATTTAGAGGAAAATTTATCATGTCTCAGAAAAGAAAATATTTATTAGTTGTTTCTAGTCAACCCTATACCGGAAAAACCGCAACTATTTTGGGTATAGCCCATCAACTACGACAAAGGGGAATCAGGTTAGGTTACGCTAAGCCCATTGGCACTTGTTTTAATGATTTGGATACGACTCAAGATGAACAAGATATAAGTTTTATTACCCAGACTTTGGATTTATCTTCTGCTCAAATTAAGTCTCCCTTGGTGTTATTAAACCAAAAAACCATTACCGATGCTTTAGGTAGTCAGGGGGATAGTGATATTGATGTTCTTGATTATTGTAACTCCATTGAGGGAGATTTACTTTTGGTAGAGGGGGCGGGGAATTTGTCTCAGGGTTATTTATTTAATCTTTCTAGCCCTGAAGTTGCCGAAAAGATAGATGCTTCTGTGTTGTTGGTGGTGAAGTATGATGCCCTACAAATTGTTGATCAAATTCTTTGTGCGCAACAAATGTTTGGCGATCGCCTCTTAGGTGTTACAATCAATAGTATTCCCCATGATCAACTAGATACCATGACCAATATTATTAAACCTTTCTTGGAAAGTCGTGGGGTTGATGTTTTAGGGATGTTACCCACCGATAGATTATTACAGAGTGTTAGTGTCAGGGAATTAGTGGCACAATTAAAAGCTAATGTGTTGTGTCGTCCTGATCGTCTAGATTTAATGGTAGAAAGTTTAACGGTAGGGGCGATGAATGTTAACTCTGCTTTAGAATATTTCCGTCAACGACAAAATATGGCGGTGGTGACAGGGGGCGATCGCACCGATTTACAATTAGCCGCCCTAGAAAGCTCTACAAACTGCCTAATTTTAACGGGACACATCCCCCCTCAACAACTAATTTTAGCAAGGGCTGAAGACTTAGAAATACCGATTTTAACCGTGGATTTTGATACCCTCACCACCGTAGAAATTGTCGATCAAGCCTTCGGCACAGTACGTCTCCAAGAAACCATCAAAGTTGAGTGCGTACAACAATTAATAGAAGAACATTTCAACCTAGATAAATTATTAACAAAAATTGGTTTAAATTAAAATTTCAAAATCATCACAGGGGGCTTAAACCCCTTGTCGCCCCATCACCTAAAACCTGTACGGACGTAGAATGGTACGTCCCTACCATACTGATAAATCCCGAGCTGAGGTTCATGATTAATCTGGCATCGCTTCAATGGTGTTGGTTAAAACCCCAATACTTTCAATTTCCACACTGACGGTGTCGCCGATTTGCATGGGGGCAATACCTTCGGGAGTGCCTGTTAAAATAACATCCCCTGGTAAGAGAGTCATAATCTGAGAGATATGGGCAACTATTTCGGGGGCAGAAAAGACCATATCTTCGAGAAGGGCAGACTGTTTGGGAGTGTCTTCGTCATTAATAATGGTTTCTAACCTTGCCCCTGAGGTCAATTCCCGAACAATCCATGGGCCCAGGGGGCAAAAAGTGTCAAATCCTTTCGCCCTTGTCCATTGTCCGTCTTTTTTCTGTAAATCTCGAGCCGTAACGTCATTAGCAATGGTGTAACCCCATATTTTGCTTTTTGCTTCTTCTATGGTGCAATTTTTGGTGCGATCGCCTATGATAACCGCCAATTCCCCCTCGAAATCTACCCTCTGAGACTGTTTAGGATAATAGATAACTTGTTCATGGGCAATAATAGAAGAAGGAGGCTTGAGAAAGATAAGAGGCTCTTTGGGTACTTCAGAACCCATTTCCGCCGCATGGGAGGCGTAATTTTTGCCCACAGCGATGATTTTGGAAGGGGCGCAAGGGGCTAATAAGAGATAGTCATCCACCTCTAAAACTAAGTCTGTTTCAGTGCCATCTAGCCATGGTGGAGCATCCAAAACCTGAACACTACGGTCAAGTTGTAGTTTGCCGTAATATGTTTGTCCTTTTTTGGTTTTAACCCTTACATAACGCTGTGCCATGATATAAATTCTAAAAATTAGATATTAAATTTTATGGATAATGAAGTTTTTTATGATCAAAAATAAATTGGTCGTAAACAACGATAAACCATCAAAATAACTGGTAAAAAATACTCCTAGGTAATGCTATAGTAAAATCACTAAGATTTCAATACATAGCTAAGACCGAAATAGTAATTAGGTTTTATCTTGAAATGTGAGCGAAAGACTCCCGTTTAATTTCTCAACAAAAAAAATACCCACAGAAATAAACGGGAGATGTAAGCGAACCCACAAATAAAACATTGCGATAGCAATTCCTTACCATTCCCATAGATATATGTTAACATAGTCAAGTAAGTTAAATTAAATAGTTTAATGCTAAAAGCCTACAAATATAGAATCTATCCTACTGATGAGCAAAAAGTCTTACTCGTTAAGACTTTTGGTTGCTGTCGTTGGTTCTATAACTTTGCACTTAATTTAACTAATGAGACTTACAAAACAACGGGTAAAGGTTTAAGCCGTAATCAAATCATAAATAAACTACCACAATTAAAGAAAGAGAAGGAATGGTTAACTGAAGTTCCATCTCAGGCTTTACAACAGGTAGCTTTAGACTTAAGTAGTGCTTTTCTAAACTTCTTTGAGAAACGGGCTAAATTTCCTAAATTCAAAAAGAAAGGAAATAAGCAATCCGTACGATTCCCACAAGGAATTAAACTTGACGGTGATTACTTGACTTTACCTAAATTAAAAAAAGTTTACTGTAAGGTATCTCGTTTGCCAGAGGGTAAGCTGAAATCGGTTACGGTATCCATGACTTCATCGGGCAAGTATTTTGCTTCTTGTCTCTATGATGATGAGCAAGACTTACCAGAGCAAAACTCAGAAGGTAAAGCAGTGGGTATTGATTTGGGAGTAAAAGATTTTGCCATTACCAGTGATGGTAGCAAATTTGGTAATCCTAATCATTACCGTAAGTATGAGCATAAATTAGCTAAAAAACAGAAACGTTTAGCGAAGAAGCAGAAAGGCTCAAATAACTGTAATAAAGCAAGAAAAGCGGTGGCTAAAGTACATGAAAAGATAACGAGATGTAGAGAAGATTTTTTACACAAGCTAAGTCGTAAATTAGTGGACGAAAACCAAGTCGTATGTGTTGAGAATATAGCAGTGAAGAACTTAGTCAAAAACCACAAGTTAGCTAAGTCAATTAGTGACTGCGGTTGGGGGCAATTCTGCACAATGCTTAAATATAAAGCAGAATGGGGGGGGAAATATTACATAGAAGTAGATAGGTTCTACCCTAGTTCTAAGACGTGCAATCACTGCTTACATCAAGTCGATAGCTTAACTTTAGATATTCGTAGTTGGCAATGTCCTAAATGTGGAACGATACATGACAGGGATATAAATGCGGCGAAAAATATCAGAGATGAAGGTTTACGAATTTTTGCGGTAGGGCATATCGCATCAGCTTCTGGAGAACGAGTAAGACCGAGCAAAGGCACTGCTTTTGTAAGGCATCTTTCTGCGAAGGAAGAATCCCCCGTTACAGCGACTTAAGGAGCTTAACGGTGGGAGTAGTCAATAACTCCTCAATATAGTATGGATTGTTACAGATTGAAAAGGTTATCAGGTCGTAGGGTATTAATTGGATGTAACACCAGAGGCAGAGGATTGATAAATTAATGAGAATTGAGCAAATTAAGGCGTTTTTAGCGGTTAATGATACGGGAAGTTTCGGACAAGCTGCCAAGAAGTGTGGTGTTACTCAATCCACGGTAAGCCGTCAGGTTCAAGCCTTAGAAGCTCATCTAGGCACTTCTTTATTTCATCGCCACGCCCAAGCTAAGTTAACCGTAGGGGGAGAACGACTATTACCCCACGCTAGGCGCATCTGTCAGGAGTGGGAAAAGGTTGAGGAAAAAATGAAAGAACTTTTGCAGGGTGAGCAACCAGAATTATGCGTAGCGGCCATTCATTCGGTGTGTGCCTATTTTTTACCCCCTATCTTGCAACAATTTTGCCGTAGTTTTCCCCAAGTACAATTGAGGGTGACAGCCCTAGGGAGCGATCGCGCCTTAAAAGTTTTACGAGATGGACTTGTGGATCTTGCCATTGTAATGAACAATAAATACTTGACGGCCACCGGAGAAATGTTTGTCAAGCCTTTGTATGAAGAAGTAATCCAAGTTTTAGTGGCAAAGGATCATCCCTTAGCATCTTATCAAACTTTGACCATTAAAGATTTAGTGGGTTTTCCCCAAGTAATTTTTAAAGACGGTTATGGAATGCAGCGCATTGTTCAAGATTTATTCGCCAGTCATGGTTTTGATTTGACGGTAGCCATGGAATTAAATACCCTTGATGCTTTTCGGGGGGTAATTCGTCAGGGTAATTTAATCGCTCTGTTGCCCCAATCTGCGCTCCAAGAAGCCACCTTAGATCCTACCCTTAGGGTGGTTTCCATTGCCCTAAACTCGGGTTTACCCCTCACTAGAGACGTTGTTTTAGTGACTACTAGGGATAGGTTAGAGATTCCCACGGTAAAAAACTTTTTCAATCTTGTTTACCATCAAACCCAATCCCCAACTTAATATTCCATCGCTATTTATGTTTTAATAATAATATGACGGTTTTTATCGATGCAAATTAAACCATCTTTTTGTAATTCTCCTAAAAGACGAGTGACTGTGACTCTTGTAGTACCGATCGCACTGGCTAAATTTTGATGGGTAAATCGTACTGTAATACGTGAATAATCGTTACTCATCTTCTCGCCGATGGATTCTGCTAATAGATGTAATAGGGCAATGAGTTTTTCTTCAACTCTTTTTAATCCTGCGATCGCCAATAACCGTTCTGTTTGTTGAACTCTGATGACGGTTTGAGCCAACATATTTTGGGCAATGGATGAAGATTTACCCACCTCCTCTAAACTGTACCATTGTAAATAAACATCAGACAAAGCCTTTGCCTTAAAAGAATCTAAGGAAGTTAACCACAAACCAAAAAAATTTCCTTGGGATGCCCATCCTAACCAAGTTTCATCCCCCTGATTATTCATGGCCACCAATTGCACAAAACCACTACTAATATTCCACACACCCTGAGTTAAAAGGGGAATTTCTTCACCCTTGCCATAAAAATGTAATCTTCTTTCGCTACACTGAATTTTAGTGCTTAAATGAAGTTTAGAAGGAGGAGTAATTAACATAAATTGTAATAGGCAATGTTTGCTAGGATACATCGAATTACCCACTATCCTAGGGTATCAAAGTTAATGGAAGGTAATGGATAGTTTAAGTTTTTAGTCCTATTTTGTTAACCAAAAGACAATGAATCAAGAAAATAAAGAAGAATCCATAGTTGCAGATACTGACATTGAAAGGCTACACCTTAGCCGAGTGTATGGACGATGGTTATTGGTATTAATATCATGGTTAACCCTCATGCCTTGGGGTTTATGGCAGTTTAGGGAAACAGTTTCCCTTTGCCAAGAATATTGTACATGGTCGGCGGTGCGATCGGGCATGGAATTTAACCCTTTTGCAACTTTGGCAATTACTTTTTGTATTGGTTTTCTTACCTCGGTACTATTTTGGCACAGTTCTTATATTATTAAGGGCGGTTTATCGGATAAAGAAAAATATTATTTTGCCCAAGAAGTAAAAAAGATTAGGCAAAAAGGGGAGAAACATTTTCTCTGGCACTGGTTAGAACATCGTAAGGCAGAAAAGGAGTAATTTTTGCTAAAAGGGTTATGGTCGTTGATTAATTGCTTACAAAAGATTAAAGGCACAAATCATACTAAATCCTGTTTCAATAATATACTAATTAGGGTGGGGAACAGGGCATCTCGACTTCCCTCCATAACCATGATCAACCTTCGCTCATCAACCATGGGGAACAGATAAAAGATAATAATGGTTTATTATCAATGGTTACACGGTGGATAATAGTAAACCTTACAAATCGGATTTGGTACAACGTTAATAAATTCAGCTTATGGATCAAATTCTTCCTCAACAACTGATGGAAAGTATTTATCAACAATTATTGCCTAATATACAAATTGAAAGTATCTCCCCCTTTAATCCAGTGCAAGTTAATTATCTGCCAAAACCTTGGGAAACCCTTGGTTCAGGAAATTATGCCGCCGTGGTTTATCATCCCCATTATTCCGATTTAGCCGTTAAAGTTTATGCCCCGGGGCGATCGGGCTACAAAGAAGAAGTAGAGGTATATCGTCGTTTAGGTTCTCATCCCGCTTTTTCTGAGTGCCTATACGCCAACGATAATTTTTTAGTTTTAAAACGGCTCTACGGGACAACCCTCTATGATTGCATAAATTTGGGTTTATATATTCCTCAGCAAGTCATAGAAGATATTGATCAAGCTCTTATTTATGCTCAAAGTCGTGGACTTCATCCTAATGATGTCCATGGTCGTAATATAATGATGTTCAATGGTAGAGGATTTGTCATAGACATTTCTGATTTTTTGGAGCAGGAAGTTTGCTCAAAATGGAACGATCTCAAAAGAGCTTATTACATAATTTATCGCCCTATTATCGCTCCCCTTCGATTGCGTTTCTCATACTCTGTGTTGGATATTGTTCGTAAATGTTACCGTTGCTTAAATTCTTTCAGAAAAACTTTTAACCAAATTAATTAATTGTAAGAATCTTCAAAGGCTGGGCAAAAACCATCTTCGGGAACTTCAAAACCATTGAGGGGGGAATTCTCGTTATGACAAGAATCTTCATCGTAATGAATACAGTTATGACATGATTCGGCTTTGAGTTGACGACGAATGGAACTATTTTGCTGTAACAATTCCCGTTGAGATAAACCTCTTAAAACTAATTCTTCTCCTTGCCAACGGGCTTCGATTAAACCTGTATCGGCAAAGTCTTGCCAACGGGGATCTTTGTTTAGTTGTTCTGGTAGGGTGATGGTAATATAAGCTCCTGTTTCGTTTAATTCTCCTTCGTAGTTTTGTTGGGGGGTGATTTTGGGTTGGATAAATTGTTCCCCAATGGGCAAGTCAACTTTGATGTTGACTTCGGGGCAGTGTAGTTGGTAGCGGTTTTGTAATTCTTCGAGGGCTGTTAAGTCGGCTAAATAGTTGGGCGCACCGTGGACAAAGATAATATGTTGGGGTCGAAGATTATGAATTAGTTGGGTGGTGTTTCTACCGTCGCTATGTTCGGCTAAAAGATAGTTTTCTACTATTATTTGTTCAGGATTTAGTTTATTTATTAATTTATTAAAGGTGTTGCTTTTGTTTATTTTTGAGTGTTCTGGAATTAGTATTAACCATTTATAGTCTTTGTTTTGACAATATTCTTTTATTTTTGATAAGTCGTCAGTTAAGATAATAGATGTTTTTTCTCCTAATTTTTGACGATTATTTTCAGGGGTTAGTCTTCTCATTCTTGGTTTTACTTTCTCATCCCAAAAAAGAGGTTGATGTTTAGCAAAATTTTGGACATTGGCGGGGAAGTAGTCAATTAATTCTAAGTATAGATCACAGGCGATCGCCACGTTACCATCTACCCATATATCAATATTAGCCCCTGTAAATTGATGGTGGGAGCGTAAAAGTTTTAATAATTCTTGTCCTAAACCAAAGGTAGGTACAGGTAAAATGACATTGATATTAGAGGCGATCGCCTCTCGAATTTTAGTCATCAAATGTTTTTCTTGTTGACGACGATGGGGATGACGGGCAGTGCCGTAAGTACCCTCAGTAATTAAAACATCTGGGGCTAAACCGCGCATATTATCAAGGGATAAACCTTCGGCTAATTGAAGATTAGAAAGGCAAAAATCCCCCGTATAAAAAATTTTATATTCTCGATTCCCATGGGTGTAACGAAACAACACCGCGGCTGCCCCTGGTAGATGACCAGCGGGATATAATTCTACCGTTAAATTATCCTCCAATGATAAGGGCGATCGCCAAGGAATTGCATCACAAAAAGGCTCAACCATAGAACCATCATCCTTCAACCAATTAAGGGGTAACAGTTTTTTAGTTACCTCGCTAGAATAAATAGGAAGATGGGGATATACTTCATGTAAAGACCATAAACCCCGAGCATGATCATGGTGTGCATGGGTACAAAAAACCCAATGGGGCGGTAAAGACTGTTCAACCACAAGAGGTTTTATATCTTCCAAACCGCAATCAAGTAAAATGCGGTATTCTCCCACATTCAACATAATCGCTACCCCTTCCGTACCATGTCCCACCGCCAAAGGAACACAAGATAAATGAAAAGATGAAGAAGAACATTCCTGCCGTTGAATCATAACCACCATAAATTAGTGAGCAGAACCATTTCCATCATAATTATCAGAATCATAAAAACCATTCCGAGTGCCGAAAAATGGAGCCGCAACAATAAACAAACCAGTCAAAATTAACAATAATAGTTTAACATCCATGATTTCCTAAATCTCCAATAACTACTTAATTACTAATCTAATCGATCCCCAAAAATTACGTCAAAAACTTTTAACAAAATTAATAAATAAAAGTGAAATCCTCAAACCATATTCTGATATAAATGTTATTAGAGAACAAAATATAGAGAGTTTTTATGGTAACTCTGGAACTAAGCCCCATTGCGTCTAAGCCAACAGGACAGCTCACCAGTCGTATCCTAGTCATAGAAGACGAAGACTTAATCAGAAACATGATTAGTCTTAACCTTGAAGAAGAAGGATACCAAGTAACTAAAACCAGCAACGGTAGAGAAGCATTAAATTTATTAGAGCGTCAAGGCAACCCAACAGAAAATCAAGAATTTGATATGATTATCTTAGATTTGATGTTGCCTGAAGTAAACGGGTTAGATATTTGTCGCCTACTCAGACATAAAGGAAATCATATTCCTATCCTGATTCTCAGTGCTAAAGCGGCAGAAACTGATCGGGTTTTGGGGTTAGAAGTTGGTGCGGATGATTACTTAACCAAACCCTTCAGCATGAAAGAATTAATCGCCCGTTGTAGAGCCTTAATTCGTCGTAATGCCATCAATAATAGCCCTTCAGAAAACCTCAAACAATATAAGGATATAACCCTATTTCCCGATGAATGTAGAGTAACTGTTAGAAATAAACCCGTTAATCTTTCCCCCAAAGAGTTTAAACTTTTAGAACTGTTTATGACTTATCCTAAAAGGGTATGGGATCGGGATCAACTCATTAATAACATTTGGGGTGCAGACTTTTTGGGAGACACAAAAACCGTTGATGTGCATATTCGTTGGTTAAGGGAAAAATTAGAGTTAGATCCTAGTAACCCAGAATATATCATTACGGTAAGAGGTTTTGGTTATCGTTTTGGATAGTTGTTCGTTTTTTAATCATTGTCTATTCTTCCCTTTATGACTCTATTGTTTTATCAAAACCGAAATGGCTTTGTAAATCTTTGACCATGACCACATCGGTGAGGTTATATTGTAGGGGGGTGATGGTAATATAATTTTTTTTGTTGGCTTGTACATCTGTAGGGAGTTCGGGGGGAAGGTAAATATGTTCGGGTTGGTCTAATTCTTCTACTAATTCCCCTGCTAACCAATAATAGGTTTTGCCACGGGGATCGAGTCTTTTTTGGAAGTGTTCGATATATCTTCTTAATCCTTGTCGGGTGATTTTGACTCCTGCAATTTCTTCTTCGGGAAGGGCTGGAATATTCACGTTAAGCAGGGTGGAATCCATGGGGGGGGTTTCTTGTAGTTGTCCGATGAGTTTTAGGGCAAAGTTGGCAGCGGGTTGAAATTCTCTGATAGTGAAGCTAGTTAAACTCAAAGCGATGCTGGTAATTCCTTCCATGGTGCCTTCCATGGCGGCTGAAACTGTGCCTGAATATAATATGTCGGTGCCGAGATTTGAGCCTTGATTGATGCCTGAGATTACGAAATCCGGGCGATCGCCCATAATGGCACTTAATCCGAGTTTAACACAATCAGAAGGAGTACCAGAACAAGACCAAGCGGTAATATTGGGATGATATAACCCTTCTATTTTTTCAGCCCTAATGGGGTGATGGAGGGTTAAACCATGACCTGTGGCAGATCTTTCAATGTCTGGTGCTACCACCGTTATATCATGTCCTGCCTTCGCCAAGGTATCGGCTAGGGTACGGATTCCTAGGGCAAAAATACCGTCGTCGTTACTAATTAAAATACGCATCTAAATAATTGATAATTGATAATTGATAATGGACAATGGACAATTAATTATTTTGCCTCTTGCCCACTTTCATAATTTAATTTTTTTTACACTACCTAATAATTTATTGTGACAATTTAATTTCTTGCCTAGGGGAAAGCGCAGAAAAAAATAATCAGATTATGATGTTTATTATCAACTAAAACAGAGGATTTGTAGTGGGATAGTTTACAAAAATCCTTTGATATTGATTGATTTTGGACTGTTTGAAGCAGTCTAATATAATTACATCATATAAAATTACTAGATAAAAAGTTATGAATAATATTAATTCTACCAAGTATTTAGACCTTAAGTCTTTGGCCGGAATCTGGAATTTAATTCCCTCCGAATTTAGCGATACTTTAGCATTACATGATCCCCATAGTACCCCTGAACTAAAATTAAGTTATCAGGAATTATATGAAAAAATCCAACTTTTTGCCACGGGGTTACAATCCTTGGGCATTGATGCGGGGAGTAAGGTTTCTTTATTTGCCGATAATAGTCCCCGTTGGCTAATGGCAGACCAGGGTATTATTATGGCAGGGGGAGTGGATGCGGTGCGCTCTAGTGGAGCGGAAAAAAATGAGTTACTTTATATCCTTGATGACAGTGATAGTGTGGCTTTGGTGGTTCAAGATTTGGACTGTTTACAAAAATTACGGCCTGAGGTGGATACTTATGCTTTAAAAGCCGTTATCTTGCTTTCAGATCAAGTATTTGAAGGAGATTTACCTTTTCCTGTGTATAATTTTTCTGCTTTGATGGAATTGGGAAGCCAAGGAAGTTTTACCCCCACCCAGGGAGATATAAATGATTTAGCAACCCTGATTTATACTTCTGGCACTACGGGTAAACCCAAGGGGGTAATGTTATCCCATGGTAATTTGTTACATCAGGTGCGTAATTTAGAGACGATTATTCAACCGTCTAAGGGCGATCGCATCTTAACCATTTTACCCAGTTGGCACTCCTACGAAAGAGCCGCCGAATATTTCTTATTATCCCGTGGTACTACCTTAATCTATACCAATATCCGTTACTTTAAACAGGACTTAAAAGATTATAAACCTAACTATATGGTAGGTGTTCCTCGTCTCTGGGAATCTATTTATGAAGGAGTACAAAAAAACTTCCGTGATAGCGGTAAACAAAAATTAGTTAATTTCTTCCTAGGAATGTCTCAAAATTACTTAGACGGTAAACGCGCCCAATCAGGATTAGACTTACAAAACCTCAACCCTAGCGGGATGGATAAATTTATCGGCACAATAAAAACCATCGTTTTCTATCCCTTCCACATCCTCGGAGATAAATTAGTTTATACCAAAGTCAGAGAAGGGGTAGGTAATAGCATTAAAGCATGGATTAGTGGCGGAGGCTCTCTTGCCAAACATATAGATAACTTTTTCCAAATTGTCAACATTCCCCTATTAGTGGGCTATGGTTTAACTGAAACTTCCCCTGTTACCAATGCCCGTCGCATGAATCGTAATATCGTTGGTGCTTCTGGGCAACCCCTCCCCGAAACTGAAATTATGATTGTTAATCCTGAAACTAAAACACCCTTACCCCAAGGAGAAAAAGGATTAGTCTTTATCCGAGGTACTCAGGTAATGCAGGGTTATTATAAAAAACCTGAAGCCACCGCCAAGGCTATTAACGAAGATGGTTGGTTTGATAGTGGCGATTTGGGTTGGTTAACCCCTGATAACGACTTGGTAATCACGGGTAGGGCAAAGGATACCATTGTTTTGAGTAATGGGGAAAATATTGAACCCCAACCCCTTGAGGATGTTTGTTTACGCAGTGCTTATGTCGATCAAATTATGTTGGTAGGGCAAGATCAAAAATACTTGGGGGCTTTGATAGTGCCAAATCTTGAGGCGTTGAGTGCATGGGCAAAAGAAAATAAAGTTTCCCTAAAGATTCCTGATATGGGGGCATCGAGAGATGAAGTAGAAAATAGCGATCTTTATTCTAAGGAGGTTATGAGCCTATTTAAACAAGAGTTAAACCGTGAGGTTAAAAATCGCCCTGGCTATCGTCCTGATGACCGTATCGCTGTTTTTGAGTTGATTTTAGAGCCTTTTTCCATGGCCAATGGTATGATGACCCAAACCCTAAAGGTTAAACGCCCTGTGGTAACAAACCATTATCAGGATATGATAGACGCAATGTTTTCATGAAATTCATCGTTAATATAATTTTATGCAGTTAAATTTAAATACTTCTGGTTTAGTTCTCAAGCGTCCTGTTAATGTTAAGGTGATTGTCACTCCTGCATGGCAAGAAGAGGCTCAAAAACAATTACAAAATCAAGTTAATCAGATTGATTCCCAACTTGCACAGCTTGAACAACAGGGGCAAAGGGCGATCGCCGAAATCCAAAAACAAGGCAGTATCCAAGCTACCCAACAGATTGAAAATATCAATCAACAGGTAAACCAGAAAAAAAACGAACTTCTACAAAACAAAAACCAAATGTTACAACAAATGCAACAGGTTCAATTATTAGAATTAGGGCAAGAAGTTGTACAGGCTCAAATGGAGAGCTTTTTTGAGGTAAAAGAAGGAGATAACCTTGTGGAAAAACTCAATGTAGAAGTTGTCCTCAGAGATGGGGTTATTGAGGAAATTAGAGGTAAAGTGTAATAATTTTTTCTCAGTCGGTAGGGCGATTTATCGCCCACCAAAACAACTATTGTATAAGCTGTAATAACCTAGAAAAAATACTATTGCTATAATTCAATTATTGATAAAGTAAAGCTAAATTTATAAGTGTAATTGATATGACTAGCAATAATTCCCCTAATCCTATTCAACAAGGTTTAAGAATTGCCATTGGTGCTACTGCCTCAGCGGTAGAAACTATCCAAGATAGGGAAAGATTTAACCAGAAAATTAGTGAATTAACCCGAGATTTACAGGCAAAATCTGAGGTATGGGCGCAAAAAGGTGCTTTAACGGAGGAAGAAGCAAAAAAAATGATTGAAGATTTTTTCAATCAAAAAAATGATGTTCCTAAATCGAGCAATAAGAATCAGTCTGGGGATTCAAATCCTTCTAGGGAAGATTTAAGGACTTTGACGCAAGAAGTTATTAGTCTTCGGGAGGAGTTAAATAAACTCAATAGTAAATCCTCTGAGAATTAATGGTAGAAGTATTTTCATTATGGCTTAGAAAGATTTAATGGTGGGCAATGCCCACCCTAAACAGGTTGTAAGCCTTATGAATGGTAGTAATTTTTTAAGTGATAACGGTGGGTTTGTCTCGATTGGTATATTTTTTGATATGGGCTATTTCTTCGGCTACTTGAATTAAATCACCGAGCGCCTCTTGGGTGTCTAAATTTTGCTTGGTGGTATCTGGTTCATAACTTTCTAAATATACTCTGACGGTGGCACCTTTTGTACCGGTGCCAGAAAGACGGAAAATAATTCTTGAACCATCGGTAAAGCCAATACGTACCCCTTGTTTTTCTGATATGCTACCATCTACAGGATCAGTGTAACTAAAGTCATCGGCATATTTAACGGTATATTTGCCGTAGGTTTTGCCCACGAGGGTATCAAATTGATTACGTAGTTGATTAACTAATTCGTTAGCGCCTTCGGTGGCTACTTCTTCGTAGTCGTGACGGGAATAAAAGTTACGTCCGTAGGTTTGCCAGTGGGATTTGACAATTTGTTCGACGGATTCTTGTCTGACGGCGAGAATGTTTAGCCAGAAAAGCACTGCCCAAAGTCCGTCTTTTTCTCTGATATGATTGGAACTTGTGCCGAAACTTTCTTCACCGCAAATGGTGGCTTTATTGGCATCTAGGAGATTACCAAAGAATTTCCAGCCTGTGGGGGTTTCGTAGCAGTCGATGCCTAATTTTTCGGCAACTCTATCCACAGCGGCACTGGTGGGCATGGAACGGGCAACCCCTGCTAATCTGTCTTTGTAGCCTTTTACTAAATGGGCGTTAGCGGTGATAACGGCTAAACTATCACTAGGGTTGACGAAGAAATGTTTACCAAGGATCATGTTGCGATCGCCATCACCATCGGAAGCGGCACCAAAATCGGGGGCATTATCCCCAAAAAGAATATCTACTAATTCTTTAGCATAAACTAAGTTCGGGTCTGGGTGTCCACCGCCAAAATCTTCGAGGGGAACGCCGTTTATGACGGTTCCTGCGGTTGCACCTAGTTTTTGCTCAAAAATTGCTTTAGCATAGGGTCCTGTGACGGCATGGAGGGAATCCATGCACATTTTGAACTGACCACCAGTCAGCATTTTTTTGATTAAGTCAAAGTCAAATAAAGACTCCATTAATTCGATGTAGGGTTTCACTGAATCTACTACTTCCACATCCATATCACCGAGTTTAAATGAGCCTTGGTTATTTAGATTAACGTCAGCTGATTCAAGGATAAAATATTCTTCTATGGTTAAGGTGCGCTGGTAAATGGCTTCGGTAACTTTTTCAGGGGCAGGGCCGCCATTAGTAACATTATATTTAATTCCAAAATCGCCGTTTTCTCCCCCGGGGTTGTGGGAAGCAGAAAGAATAATGCCACCATAGGCGTTGTTGCCACGGATAAGACAAGAGGTGGCAGGGGTAGATAAAATTCCATCGCAACCGACTAAGACTCGTCCTACACCATTGGCGGATGCCATTTTGAGGATGGTTTGAATGGCTTGACGATTATAATAACGTCCGTCTCCTCCTAGGATAAGGGTTTTTCCTTTTAATTCGGGTAAGCTGTCGAAAATCGATTGAACAAAGTTTTCTAAATAATGGTCTTTTTTAAATACGGTTACGGCTTTGCGTAATCCTGATGTACCCGGTTTTTGATCGCTAAATGGGGTTGTAGATACTTTTATTATGCTCATAAATGGTTAGTTCGATTGCTCAGTGGTTTTCCCTAAAAATGTTAGCAGAAAGCCCCCCCATATTATTTAATTTTTGATTACTTTAATATATATGCTCCCCATGTCTGTTTTTTCTTAAAATACTCTTATTAATCATTTAGGAGGCAGACTTTAGCAGATTTTTTAAGTTAATTAAGGTGCGTTGTTATAAATTTTTAATAAATGATTAAAAACGAAACAAGGACTAGAATTACTTAAGCTATTTATATCATTATTATCTTGAAAAAAAGACCAACGAAAGGGAGCTTTTTTTTCTGCGGACATCCATAATAATCTTTTCGCCCTTGTCATAGCGACGTATAACAGACGATATTCTTCATATTCTTGCAATTTTTGTGCCTCTATCCATGCTTCTTTGATGGATAAAGACTTACTTATTTTTCCATGTAATTTTTCTTGGTGAATTAAATATCTTAATTGACCTTTTGCAACTTCAGAAAAGTTAAATTCCCCTAAAAAAGATTGCTTTTTAGGTATATAAGGGTTGCCTGGAATTATATTATCATTTACAAATGGTAAAAACACATAATCCCAATCTAATCCTTTTGATTTGTGCATCGTCATGATAGTCACTTGTCCACATTTTGTATAAATATTTTCAGGGTTATCATTATCGTCTAATATTTCTACGGCTTCAAAATTTTCTGAGTTTATAATGGTTATTAGGGTACTAATAATAGTTTTGAGGGAACTACGTCCAACTATTTCTCGATCAATTTTTTCGCTTAATTTATGGGTTGTGGCTAATTCTGCTTTACTGTAGTTAAGATTCATTGCAAGGTAAGGAATTAATTGATAGTGAACTAATTCTTTTTTTGCGTTTAATAATTTTAAAATAGTTCTTCTAATTTGTTCTAAGTTATCATTATCGTCCTTATCTAATTCTGTGGGATATAAAATTTTTTCTGGATAATTAATATCAATTAGTTCCCTTGATATATTTACTATTCCTCTTTTATGTAAAATGTCAATAATATTATGAAAATATTCTGGAGAGTGAGGGCGATCAATAAATTGTAATATTTTTAATATTTCTTGGGGTAATTCTGAGCTATTACTATTACTATCAATAGTAATAACATTTATGCCGTAATTTTCCTGTAAATATTGTAGGTGAGATTGAATAAATTTACCTTGACTTTTTTCCCTTACAAGAATTGCTAAATTAGTGTTTTGTTTAGATTCTTGATCTACAAAAATATCTTCAATTTTTTTGCCGATCGCCCTTACAGTATCGTAAATATTATCAGATAAATTTAATTCTAAACCTCTTTCAAAAGGGAGAGGATTAATATTAGTTTGATGAATATTTTGAGTAACAGGTTTAATATATTGTTCTCTAAAAGGTAACTCTAAAGAATGATTATAATCGGGATTATTTTTTTGAAATTTAAGGGTTTGATGATTAGCATTATTATTAATAAAATCAAGGGTTTGATTAGCTACATCAATAATAACTTGGGTGCTTCTTCCTGCTTGGGCAATGGTGGCAAGGCTATTTTTTGTGGCACAAAGATCACAAAACCAATTAAAATAGATAGGGTCAGCAGATGTAAAAGTAGAATTAATCGCTTGATTAGGATCTCCAACTCTGACTAAATTAGGCTCTAGGTGTGAATGTTCGTCATCTCTTGCCAAAATTTCTAATAATTCTACCTGCAAAGGGCTAGAATCTTGGGCTTCATCCTCAAAAACCGCATGGGTTTGTTGTTGCCATATTTTCCTTGCCTCCTGATTTTGTAATACCTTCAGCGCCCCTAAAATCATATCATTATAATCAATGAAGTTTTTTTCCATCATCAACTGTTGATATATTTGATAAAGTCCAGAGGCGATCGCCATTATTTGATACTCATCACGGCTATAATCAATATAATTAGACAAATCTTGCCAACTCTTGCCCGAACATTTTGCCTCACCAATCACCGTACTAGCTAAACTAGGTAATAACTCTTGACGAATAATACCCTCTCGGCGCAGTCTTTCCGACTCTTCCCCATCAAAACTCTGTCTCCCCTCCACTAACATTTGATAAAGACTAGGATTCTCCCTAATCCATCGATTAACCGCATCCTTCATCAAACGATGATTAGCATTGAGAGAAACCAAATTACTATGACTTAAATTTAAACCAGACAATTCAGGGTATCGACTCGCAATATTTAACGCCAAGCCATGGATTGTCTGCACCGAAAAACCCACAGGGGGCAACCCTAAATAATGTAGATTTTTTTCCACCTTCTGCTTAATACTAGCCGTTGCCGAGCGAGTATAAGTCACAATAATTAACTGACGACGTAAATTAAGTTTTTCCCTTGCAATAGTCACCGCCGCCGCCACCGCTAAACTATGGGATTTTCCAGCGCCCGGCACCGCCGCCACCGCCATTTCTCCCTTTTGCCAATTTCCTAAAATATCTTGCCCCGGGCGTAGTTGTTGGATTAACTTTGCTAATTTTTGCTCCATAAAACCTTTGAATAATTGACAACAGACAGTGGACGATGGACAATTTAACTTTGATTAGTTTTGCCTACATTTAATTGTTTTAGTATATATCTAGTTTATCTTTTCCAGTGCTTCTGCTATTTTCTATCTTTATCACCATTATCCATGACTATTGAAAATCTATTTGCTATTTCTTTGTTTCCCTATCTTGGTTTCCTTTGGTTTTTAACCAAGTCTCAAAAAGCCCCTAAGTTAGCCTTGAAGGGGTTTTATGTGTTGTTATTATTTGTCGTGATAACTATTCCTGCAGGAATCTATGCCAAAGTACATTATGATACTTCTTTGGCTAATGTAGATTGGTTACACGGGGGCGCAGAATTTTTTCTCACCCTCTCTAATATTTTAGTTGTTTTAGGGTTTCGCCAAGCGGTGATGGAAAAGGAGCAGGAAATGGATAATTAATTTTTTTGTATTTTAATCTTTCATTCCAAACACACCCATAATGTCAAGTCTCCTTGCTCACCGACAAATTAGAGTAAGGTTTCAGATGACAAGTGGCAGGTATTAGAGAGATGGTGAGTATGGTTAGGTTTCAGGCTTCTGGTTGCAGGTTACAGGTTTAAAATACAACCATATTCAGTCTATCAAAGAAGTAAAAATGAGATTAATATAGACTTTTTGTAAATTCTTTAACCTGATACCCGACACCTTTATAAAAAGAGACCAAAAAAGTGTCAAAAAAATGTTTTTTCCTTGACTTTTATGCCAGAATGTCGGAATATAAAAAAAATAATTTTTATAATCTTAATCCAAGACACTGAAAATAGACAAAAAAATTGCCATTATATTGTAAGCATATCATAAAAAGATACCATAACCAAAAAAACTTAAAAATCGAGAACATCCATTATCAAACCTCCCGCAACCAATAAAAGTAGAATAGATAGAGAAAGATCAAGTATTTTAGGAGTCAACCTCTTGGACAACCAATAACCCAGTAAAACCCCCACCAGACTTGTAGCAACCAGTGCCAAAGCAGCACCTAAAAAAACAATCCAAGGGGAATTTGATTGGGCTGATAATAATAACGTTGCCAACTGAGTTTTATCCCCCATCTCAGCAAATAAAATAGTTAAAAAAGTAGAACTAAAAACTCCCCAGAAACTCCACTTTTTGATATTTTTCGCCTCCGCAAGGGTTTCTATCTCCTTAATTTCTCGTTCTAGTTCCACTGACATGAGCTTTCAAAAATTTTAATTAATAAATTATCCTATGATCAAAGTTATCATAATTTTTTCATAATTAAATCAAAAAAATTCTTTAATCAAAGAATCGAGAGACTCAACCAAAAATTAAATATCACAGTTAAAGTAGAGAAGAAAACCATTGAACATATAAAATATCACCAATGCTGAAACAAAAAACTTTTTCTGCCATGGGAATTTTACTAATTTCAGGAACTTTTTTCGGATGTAGCCCTACCCTTAACATTGGACAATCTCCTGAGTCAATGGCGACAACCTCAGCACAAAATAACATTCCATCATCACCATCAGAAAACCCCACTATTACTAGCAATGACAATTTAGTATCTCAACTATTAAATACTAGAAAATGTGTTGGATGTAATCTTCAAGGATTAAAATTAGAAAATATCGATCTTCGTAACGTCAATTTAGAAAATGCTAATTTAACGGGGGCAAAGTTAGAAAAAACGGATTTAACAGGTGCTAACTTGCGTAATGTAATCCTTATTCAAGGAGATTTAGACGAAGCAAACTTAACAGAAGCTGATTTAAGCAATGCGGATTTGACTAGGGCAGATTTAGAAAATACTAATTTGATGAATGCTAATTTAAGCAATGCTAATTTAACCAGGGCTGATTTAGCGGATGCTATATTAACCAATGCCAATTTACAAAATACTAACTTCACCGAAGCAGATTTAGAAGATGCTATTTTTACGGGGGCAAACACCAGGGGGGCAAATTTTTCTGGTGCTGATTTAGAAGGGGTTATCGGGTTACAATAGTTTTTTGTCAATTATTTTAAGAGTAAATTTTATGAGTAATATTTATAATGTGGAAGTTACCAATGAAGGGCAAACTTACACTTTTGGGGTGGCTGAGGATGAAACTATTCTTGCAGTGGCTGAAAGGGAAAACATAACTCTCCCAAGCTCATGTAATGCGGGAGTTTGCACCACTTGTGCGGCTAAAATTACCCAAGGAGAAGTTGAACAAGGAGACGGTATGGGTGTTTCCCCAGAGTTACAAGCGGAAGGTTATGCTTTATTATGTGTTGCTTATCCTCGTTCTGATTTAAAGATTATAGCAGGAAAAGAAGATGAAGTTTATGATCGTCAATTTGGGATGAGTCAAAAATAATGGTTGGCGTTGTATTGGATATGATTTGGGGTTTAGGTGGGTAATAGTGATAATGTTTTTGAAAACTCAATTATTAGCCTAATTCAATCATGTTTCACACTATGGTAAGTGCAACGCCTAGTTTTGTATTATCAATTAATCTGAGTGGGCAATGCCCACTTTACAAATTTTTATTGACTTTATGAATTTTGAGTTAATTTCTGAAAAACTATATTATTTACAACAGTTTGCTAATGGGTTGGTTAATTCCCAATTAAATCATCTGACAATTTTTAGTGTTGGAGTTATTTTATTAACGGGATTGTTAACCAGTCTTACTCCTTGTATGTTATCCATGTTGCCTTTAACCATTGCTTATATTGGTGGTTATGAGTCTAAGGGTAAGTTATCTAGTTTTGTACAATCTATTTATTTTGCTTTTGGTTTAGCTACTACTTTAGCTGTTTTGGGGGTAGGGGCGGCTGTTTTTGGCAAGATTTATGGACAAATTGGTATTGGTTTACCTATTATTGTAAGTGCGATCGCCATTATAATGGGTTTAAATCTATTAGAGATTATCCCCTTAAAACTGCCAAATTTTGTGGGTGACACAGACTGGATAAAGGAAAATTTTCCTGACAGCTTACGCTCATATCTTCTTGGAGTTACCTTTGGTTTAGTGGCTTCTCCATGTAGTACCCCTGTTTTAATTACCCTACTTGCTTACATTGCTAATACTCAAAATATTATACTAGGTACGGTTTTTCTTCTCAGCTATGCCATCGGTTATGTATCTCCTCTCATCTTAGCAGGAACATTCACAGGCACTCTCAAAAAAATCCTTAGTTTAAGAATGATTACTCAATGGATAAACCCCCTCAGCGGTGCAATTTTACTGGGTTTTGGTGTAATTTCTTTGGCATCCCGCTTATCTTTTAATTTTTAAAACGGATAACTTTTACCAATACCCTTTATTCCCAATTCATAATTAATTTTCGCCTGATTCAATACCCACGCCACATAAGTATTACTATTTGGACCAGGGAAATAACGATAAATATTACAATAGGGATAGTTATTTTTACTCTCCTCAATTATCCCCGTCAATCTTTGGGCGTTTTCCCCTTCCCATACATATTCTTGCCAACTTTCCCCATTGCCCACACCGTTATATATGGGCATTATATTTTGATGAAGATGCCCCCAGCTTATACCTCCGGTATCTTTATTTTGCCATACTTCCCAACGATCGCACCTATTCTCCCCATCATTGACGACAAACCAATAATGCACCGCCATAAAGCCGATATAGGGAATTTTTGCCAATCTTAATTCAACTTGTTTTCTTTTCACTTCTACTATTCAATCATATATGTAGGGTGCGCTGTCATTAATAAATGAGGCATTGCACGGGTTATGCTATGAAATATAATTGAATTACACTAAAAAATAAGACTTCTAAATATTATAACTATTCCCTATTCACCGTGTTTATCTAGCGAAGTCGAGATGCCCCGTTTCCTTCCTCAACCAGAAATCATACCTAAAATCAGCAATGCCATAAATGATAATTAAGCACTAACCATTAATTACGCTTGTCGCTAATCTTACAACTCTCCCCTATCATTAAACCTAAACACCATCAAAATTCAGCAAACCTTTTAAAGATATACTAATGGTATTAAACAATGAAAAAATTTTAACCAAGTAAATAACATCCATATTTTATCGTCATCATTAGCAGCGAATGAATTTAACCACCCAACAAATTTTTGACAAATATAATCAAGGAGAAAGAAACTTTTCCCATAGTAATCTTCTCGATGCAGAAATTATCAAAACTAACCTTTCAGGAAGTAACTTTTCCCACAGTGATTTACGACAATCAAGACTAGGGCAAACAGATTTTAGTCATAGCAACTTTAGTCATGCTGATTTTAGTGAAGCTATTTTATGGGGTGCAACCTTTAATCAAAGTAATCTACAACAAGCCTGTTTTCGAGATGCTGATTTAAGCAACGCCCATTTAATGGAAACCAATCTTAAAGAGGCAAACTTTGTTAAAGCCATCCTTAGCGGTGTTAATCTTCAACGGGCAAACCTTCGTAATACTATTGCCATATATGCTGATTTTCGTATTTCTTCGGATTTTCGTACTAATTTAAGTCATGCTAATCTTCGTAATGCTGATTTAAGCTATAGTTTTTTATCCCAAGCCCTTTTGTATGGTGTTAACTTAGATGGTGCAAAATTGTGTCGAGCGCACCTTGGCAAACGAAATTACAATCAAAGTAGTCTCGTCACCGATTTAACTAGGGCTAGTTTGCAGGGCGCTGATTTAAGTTATGCTGACTTGACGGGCGCTATTTTAGTGGGGGCAAATCTTAAGGGCGCTGATTTAACTGGTACGATTTTAGATGGTGCAATTCTTACCGATGCCATTATGCCCCATGGAGATGTTTTTACTAATTAATTCGTTATGGCACATTTCCTTAATGTAATTTGCCACAGAATTCTATTTTACAGATTATTACAAATTTTCTTTTTTCCTTGACGTTTATCATTTATGGAGTAATAATATAAGTATCTATATCATAATAGAAATATAGTCTATTTCTGAAAAAACAGATAGGTAACCATTATATAAGTATATTAACACAAGAATAATAAAAACGTCCACCAAAGACCGAAAAAATTAGTTTTTTTTCTGTTGTGCAAGGGTAATATTACGAAACTTGAGAGCCTGTTTTTCCATCTTTTCAGCCAGGTGATTACAGACAAGATGGGATAACTCAAAAATAAGAGAATCTTCGATGTAATAATACGCAGATGTACCTTCAGGGCGACGATTAATAATACCCCCTTGAAGCATAATTTTTAAATGTTTAGAAACGTTTGCTTGGCTAGTTTTAGTGATTTCCACTAACTCTTGAACGCATTTTTCCCCTTCTCCCAATAAATTTAGTATTTGCAAACGCATGGGGTTACTGAGAATATTAAAATATTCTGCAACTTGTTCTAATACTTCCGGGGGGACTGAATTTGCGATCGCCATTAAACCAGCATGAGAGTACAAGCTACATTTTACCACTGAAAGAAACCTCTGATAGCAAATCCTTAAATCAAAATATACATTAACCTTCGTTCAGATGATGAGGTGATGAGGAGTTAAAATAATAATAGTTTGATTCTTTATTGTTAATTATCCATTGTTTGCACAGTGGGGCAAAGAAGATACAATCTATTTATAACAAATTATCCGAACTTGGTATGACAACAAAAAAGGGTTAACATTGCGTCAACCCTTGAAAATATTAAGTAAAAAAAACTAACGTTTAGCTAACTTTTTACTATTTAATTTACGTAAACGAATAGATTCAGGAGTTACTTCCAACAACTCATCAGGCCCAATATATTCTAAGGCGCGCTCTAAAGTCATCTCCACAGGGGCTTGTAACTGGACTAATTCATCACCAGTAGCCGAGCGATGGTTAGTTAACTGCTTAGTTTTACAAACATTAATTTCCACATCCTGCGCACGGTTACACTCACCGATAATCATACCCTTGTAAACCTTGGTACCCGGATGGATAAAGAATACCCCCCTATCCTCAGCGTTTTTCATGGCATAGAAAGTAGAAACACCCTCCTCAAAAGAAATAAGTACACCGTTATAACGGGTTTCCAAATCTCCCACCAAAGGACGATATTCATGGAAACTATGGTTCATAATACCAGCGCCCTTAGTCATGCGAATAAAATCACCACGGAAGCCGATTAAACCACGGGCAGGAATGATAAACTCTAACTGAGTACGTCCATTATCTCCCGACTGCATATCCTGCATTTCCGCTTTACGTTGTCCTAAACGCTCGATACAAGAGCCTTGGGCTTCTTCGGGTACGTCTAAAACAAGGTATTCAAAAGGTTCGTAGGGTTGTCCATTTACTTCACGGTAAATTACTTGAGGCTGAGAAACTTGGAATTCAAAACCTTCACGGCGCATATTTTCGATGAGGATACCTAAATGTAATTCACCCCTACCAGAAACAATAAATTGATCTGCAGATTCTCCATCCTCTACCCTCAAAGCTACATTAGTTTGTAACTCTTTGTCGAGGCGATCGCGAATTTGACGAGAAGTAACAAACTTACCCTCTAACCCAGCGAAAGGAGAGTTATTAACAGAGAAAGTCATTCTCAAGGTAGGCTCATCAACTTTAATCAAGGGTAAAGGTTGAGGCTCATTAGGACAAGTAATGGTTTCACCGATATTCGCATCAGCAAACCCTGCCACCGCTACGATATAACCTGCAGTGGCTTCCTCTAATTCTACCCTTTGTAAACCTTCAAAACCTAATAACTTGGTAATTCTCGCCTTAACAACGCTACCATCTTCCTTCATCAAAGCCGCCTGTTGTCCGGCTTCAATTTTACCATTATGAATTCTACCAATGACAATACGACCTAAATATTCAGAATAATCGAGGGTAGTTACCTGCAATTGTAGAGGTTTTTCGGGATCTCCTGCTGGTGGTGGAACATGGTGTAAGATAGCCTCAAATAGAGGTTGCATATCTACATTTTCATCCTCAATGTTATTTTTAGCAAATCCAGATAAACCAGAAGCGTAGAGAGTGGTAAAATCACATTGATCATCGTCTGCACCTAGTTCCACAAACAGATCAAATACTTTATCCACCGCTTTATCAGGGTGGACATTAGGGCGATCTATTTTATTTACTACTACAATGGGACGTAAACCCTTTTCGAGAGCTTTTTTGAGTACGAAGCGAGTTTGAGGCATAGGGCCTTCGTTAGCGTCAACGATTAAAACACAACCGTCAACCATTCCTAAAACCCGTTCCACTTCACCACCAAAATCGGCGTGTCCGGGGGTATCTACAATATTAATTAATGTATCTTTGTAGCGTACAGCGGTATTTTTAGAAAGAATAGTAATTCCTCTTTCTCTTTCTATGTCATTGGAATCCATTACACAGGTGGGAACTTCTTCCCCTTCTCTGAAGATTCCAGACTGTTGTAATAAAGCATCTACTAGGGTGGTTTTGCCGTGGTCAACGTGGGCAATAATCGCAAGATTGCGAATGGGGAGAGACATATATACTCTTTAACTTATTGTAATGATTATTTATAGTTGCCTTAATTCTAACTGATCATTGTTATTTTTTGTTAATTTTATGGTCTAACTTGCTTTTTTTATTGTAGTAGTGGGTTGCGGTGGAAAATAGTTGTTGATTTTAATTAATGGGTGTGGTGTCTGTAATTTAGTATTGTTGTCAACAATTCTTGATTTTAGCTAGTTTTTTAATGCTGGAAATATCCCTTCATATTGGCATTGCTTAATCATGGTGTGAAATATGATTCCTTAACACTGGAGATTGAGACATTAAAATAGTATCACTATTGCCTGTTCCCCGTGGTTGATGAGCGAAATCGAGATGCCCTGTTCCCTTCCTTATCAATTAGATAACCAATCAATGTACGGAAAACTACACTACCTGAATACCGCTAATTTGCTTCATTATAGAAGATGAAAATAATCAGGTATGACTAATCATCACATTACCTTGATTGTTCTAATATTTTAAATTTGTAGATATATTAAATTAATAATCACTTATGGGAAAAGTAGTAGGTATAGATTTAGGTACGACTAATTCCTGTGTGGCAGTAATGGAAGGGGGTAAACCCGTTGTTATTGCTAATGCAGAAGGTTTTAGAACCACTCCTTCGGTAGTCGCCTATGCCAAAAATGGCGATCGCCTCGTAGGACAAATTGCTAAACGTCAAGGGGTAATGAACCCTGAGAACACATTTTATTCAGTAAAACGTTTCATCGGTAGAAGACAAGACGAAGTAACCAACGAAACCACCGAAGTATCATACAAAGTATTAAACGTAAACGGTAACGTAAAACTAGATTGTCCCGCCCAAGGCAAACAATTTGCCCCCGAAGAAATTTCTGCCCAAGTATTACGTAAATTAGTAGAAGACGCTAGTAAATACCTTGGCGAAACCGTTACCGAAGCAGTAATTACCGTTCCTGCATACTTCAATGACTCCCAACGTCAAGCCACCAAAGACGCTGGTAAAATCGCCGGGATCGAAGTAAAACGGATTATCAACGAACCCACCGCCGCTTCTTTAGCCTATGGTTTAGACAAAAAAAGTAACGAAACCATCCTTGTATTTGACTTAGGTGGTGGTACTTTTGACGTATCCGTATTAGAAGTAGGGGACGGCGTATTTGAAGTATTAGCCACTTCTGGGGATACCCATTTAGGGGGAGATGACTTCGATAAAAAAATCGTGGACTTCCTCGCCGAAGACTTCAAAGGAAAAGAAGGCATCGATTTACGTAAAGACAAACAAGCCTTACAACGCTTAACCGAAGCCGCTGAAAAAGCTAAAATCGAACTTTCTAACGTATCTCAAGCAGATATTAACTTACCCTTCATCACCGCCACCCAAGATGGCCCTAAACACTTAGAATTATCTTTAACCAGAGCTAAATTTGAAGAAATTTGTTCTGACTTAATTGATCGTTGTGCTATTCCCGTCCAAAACGCCCTTAAAGACGCTAAATTAAGCCCTAGCGACATTGACGAGGTGGTATTGGTTGGGGGTTCAACCCGTATTCCTGCGGTTAAGGAAGTAGTTAAAAAAGTATTAGGTAAAGATCCTAACCAAACCGTTAACCCTGATGAAGTAGTGGCAGTGGGTGCTGCTATCCAAGGGGGTGTATTATCTGGGGAAGTAAAAGACATCCTTCTATTAGATGTTACCCCCCTATCTTTGGGGGTTGAAACCCTCGGCGGTGTGATGACCAAAATTATTCCTAGGAATACCACCATCCCCACCAAAAAATCTGAAACCTTCTCCACGGCGGTAGATGGTCAAAGTAATGTGGAAATTCATGTATTACAAGGGGAAAGAGAATTTTCTAAAGATAACAAGAGTTTGGGAACTTTCCGTTTAGATGGTATTCCCCCTGCGCCCCGTGGGGTACCTCAAATTGAGGTAACCTTTGACATCGACGCTAATGGTATTCTCCATGTAACGGCTAAGGATAAAGGCACTGGTAAAGAGCAATCTATCAGTATTACAGGGGCTTCTACCTTACCTGATGAAGATGTTGATCGTATGGTGAAAGAGGCTGAAGCCAATGCGGCGGCTGATAAGGAAAAACGAGAGGCGATCGAACGTAAAAACCAAGCTGACTCCTTAGTATATCAAGCGGAAAAACAATTGGGAGAATTAGGTGATAAGGTTTCTGCGGATGATAAAGCCAAGGCTGATGGTTTAATCGCCGATCTCAAAGATGCGGTAGCTAAGGAAGATGATGAGAAAATTAAAACTGTAATGCCCGAATTACAACAAGTTCTCTATACCATCGGTACTAATGTTTATCAACAGTCTGCGGATGGGGCAGCCCCTGGGGGCGCTCCTGGGGCGGATGCTTCTTCTGCGCCTAGTGATGATGGTGATGATGTCATCGATGCGGAATTCTCTGAGGATAAGTAAGTTTTTTACTAAACAGATTTAATTTTTATGGGAGGGACGTTAGCAATAACGTCTCTTTTTTTTTGATTATCAAAAAATTTGGTACATAATTGTACTGAACTACCCATATTCTTTTACCATGGCTATTAAAAGATCATCATCGGGAAATAATAAAAAGGAGCGTTTACCTTTACAGCGACAGAGTAAATTTAAAACCCCTTCTTCTGAAGATAGTGAAATTTTGTTGCCCCAAGAAATTGCGGAGGATGGGGAGCAAAATGAGGATAAGATTAGACCTGAAAAATTGGCAGATTATATTGGACAGAAGGATTTAAAGGGAGTGTTAACCATTGCGATCGCAGCGGCGAAACAACGTCAAGATCCTTTAGATCATATTCTATTATACGGTCCTCCAGGATTAGGAAAAACCACTATGTCCTTAATTTTGGCGGCAGAAATGGGGGTAAATTGTAAGATTACGGCAGCTCCTGCCCTCGAGCGCCCCCGGGATATTATCGGCTTATTGGTGTCTTTACAAGAAGGGGATATTTTATTTATTGATGAAATTCACCGTCTTAATAGGGTTACAGAGGAATTACTTTACCCTGCCATGGAAGATAAAAGATTGGATATAACCATCGGTAAAGGGCAATCGGCAAAAATTCGTAGTATCCCCTTAAAACCTTTTACCCTCATCGGTGCTACCACTAAAATTGGTGCATTAACTTCTCCCCTGCGCGATCGTTTTGGCTTAATCCAACGGTTACAATTTTATCAAATCGATGAATTAACCGAAATTGTTAAAAGATCTGCTCAAATATTCGATGTGACCATTGATCAAAAAGGGGCGCAAGAAATTGCCCGTCGTTCGAGGGGTACACCCCGTATTACTAATCGTCTTTTACGCCGGGTGCGTGATTTTGCTCAGGTGAAAGGATGTAAAACAGTGGATCAAACCCTTGCCTGTGAAGCCCTTGATCTGCATAATGTCGATCGCCTCGGCTTAGATTGGACTGATAGATTGGTATTATCCACCATCATAGAACAGTTTAACGGTGGCCCGGTGGGCTTAGATGCGATCGCCTCTGCCACAGGGGAAGACGCCAAAACCATTGAAGAAGTTTATGAACCCTATTTATTACAAATCGGTTTTATCAACCGTACCCATCGAGGTAGAATCGCCACGGAAAAAGCTCAAGAGCATCTTTTGAATGTAGGATTTTAGGATTAAAATTTTGATAATGGAGGAGTTAGGTTTTTTTGATAAAATAAAAACTGAAAAATAGATAAATTAAATAGTATTATGACAATTCGAGTGGGACAAAAAGCACCAGATTTTATGGCAACAGCGGTGATTGACCAAGAGTTTGCTACCTTGAAATTGTCCGATTATCTCGACCAATATGTTATCTTATTTTTCTATCCCCTCGATTTTACCTTTGTCTGCCCTACCGAAATAATTGCTTTTAGCGATCGCCACGAAGAATTTAGCTCTCTCAACACAGAAATACTCGGAGTATCGGTAGATAGCGAATTTGCCCACCTAGCATGGATTCAAACCGAAAGAAAACAAGGGGGCATCGGGGACATAAACTACCCCTTGGTATCTGACCTTAAAAAAGAGATTAGCACCGCCTACGAAGTCCTAGAACCTGAAGCGGGAATTGCTTTGAGGGGTTTGTTCATTATTGACCCTGAAGGCATCATTCAATATATGACCGTCAACAACTTTTCCTTTGGTCGTAGCGTAGATGAAACCCTCAGAGTATTAAAAGCCATTCAATATGTACAATCCCATCAAGATGAAGTTTGCCCCATCGACTGGCAAGAAGGGGACAAAACCATGGTTAACGATCCCGTCAAGTCTAAATCTTATTTTGCGACCAAAAATTAATGGTCTTATCTACTCTATGCCATACTGTTGTTCATACAAATCCCTGGTCATGGGTTGTTCAATTTCTAAGCCTTCACCCCCCAAAAGTTCTAAGGGTTCTCCATTCACACTCAACCAGACAGGGCTTTCTGGGTTTAAACTACTAGCGGTATAAATAACTTGTCCTAAGCGTCCTATCATAGAGGCACTGCCGCCCCCAGTGGTAAATTCGGAGGATAAATCCACATAAACTCCGTTTTCTTTTACATCTAAATTAACTAATTGGGTATTTTCGGGAATAGCGCTAAAGTCTTCTCCATCAGAACCTTGTAACAGGGTATCAAAAGCATTGGTTAATACTTCTTCTTGGGTTTGGGCTTTGGGTAAATCCGTTGTGCGAGGGATAATTTCTAAGTTTTCATTTAACCAATAAAGATTAACCCGTTGTCCTTCTTCTATTTGTACTGGGGGGGTGGGGTTGTCAGGCTCTACAATATCTGGATTATTGGATATGGGATTTGTTTGTTTATGGAGAGAATTATAAGCAATTAATGCTCCTGCTGTTCCTAAAACTAAGATTACACTACCTGTAATGATGGTATTTTTGAGGGAGGAAAAGGGTTTAGGGTTTTGGTCTGCCATAATATTAAAATTAAATAATTATCATTGAACTAATTTTAACGATTAGGAACGTGAATTAATGCGGTTATTCCTATATCTTCATCTTTTATATCTACTTGTAGCAGTCGGGCAACTACTCCAAAACGTTGTAAGGCGTTAAGATTTAGGCGCATATTAAAATTTTCCGTAAAACCTTGTAGTAGTCTTTCTGATATGGGGCGGCCGTTGAATGTTCCCACGGGTTCAACAATTCTTAAACGTTCTGTGCCGATTAATTCTATGCCAAATTCAATACTAAAATCAACTCTTACTCCCGGGGTTTGTGATCGGGCGATGGTATTTAATCTTATTCTTTGATTAGGACGTAAATTAAGACTAACTTCTTCTAGTTCAAAACCTTCGGGGGATGATGGGGGAATGGATGAAGCGATGATTTCTAAGGCTCGGGGCGATCGCACCATGGCATTAAGATCGTCTTCGGTTAAAACGGTACGAATACCGAGATTAATATCACTTTGAACAATTTCTTGCCAATTTTCTGCGTTTATTTCTCGAATACGACTAAAATCAAATTTGAGAGGATCGGTTTCTAGCTCGAATACATCTAAACGAAAATGTTCCCTTAGCCCCCACCCTCTTACTGCTAATTTAATACTATCGATTTCCCCTTTGATAATATTATGGGTTGGTACATTTTCTACCCTAACTTCTATTTGTTCTACCGATGCGGAATTTTGTTTAATGGCATTACTAAAAGCCCTATCAATAATAAATCCTCCCGATGACATCAGGGTAGTAAAAATTGTTAGGGTGCTAATAAAAAATTCCATTGTTTTTTGACTAAAAAAGTATTACCATAAAACTTTCTTTATGGTATCCCTACCATGGTGGAAAAATCAATATTTTCATTTTATCTTTTCTTAAGGGCGATCGCCCGATTTCACTACAGCTAATTTGATCAATCTTTAAAGTATTATCCATTCGGCGTTGCTGATTTTAGCTATGATTTCTCGTTGAGGAAGGAAATAGGGAACGGTTATGATATTTAGAACTTTTAGTTTTTAGTGTAATTCAACTATATTTCACACCATAACCCGTGCAATGCCATTCATTAATAATTTAATATTTTCCATGGAAATCTTTCCCCCATAACACTATATAAGATTTCTCTGGTTAAAATTATTGTTACTTTTATTAATAATTCAAATTGTTAAAAAAATGTTAATAAAATAAAATATTTATGCTGTTTAAAATACTTAAATGGTAAAATGATAGTATGGGTAATTAACCTGAAAATAAAAACATTACCTATATTTTAACAAAAAGTAATTGTTATTATTTCTAAAACTTCCTTAAGAGAAAGTCAAGGATTAAATAAATAAAAAAACTGTCAATAAATCAATTAAAGACATTACTGATTTTAACCGTATAAAAATTTTATTTCTCTTTTCAAGAATTAGCCATAATAACTAACTTTATCCATTCGATTAGGAGAAATTATGGTCATGAATAAAATATTGTCAACAACCATCAAAAGCCTAGTTATTGCCACCACAGCCCTCGCCAGTTTAACCATACCCTACGGAATAAAACCCAACGCCCCCGCCCTCGCCCAAAATAACCGAGCCGTAGTAAATGCCCCTCCTTCTAACGTAAGAGCAACCCCCAATGGTAGAATCATCTGTAGAGTCAGAAACGTTAGAGTTATTAATATCTATGGAGAAAATAACGGTTGGTATGTAACCGATGCCTGTGGTACAACAGGGTACATTCACCATAGTCAAATCCGCTTTGAAAATGTACAGAGAGGATCAGGGGTTAGGGCTGGACTATGTTATGTTACTAATATTAGGACAGGACAACTAGCTGTAAGACATTCCCCTGGGGGAGAATCCTTTGCAGGTTTGAATAACGGTAATACGGTTCAATATATTAGGGGTAATAGCCCTTGGTATTTAGTGACTGTGATTAATGGCCCTAATAGTGCGGTTAATAATCGTACGGGATGGGTAAATGCTAATTATTTAGATTGTTATTAAATTGATGACGGAAGTATTATTAGGTAAATCTTTGCCTGAATTGACCGACTGGGTACAACAACAAGGGCAACCATCTTATCGTGGAAAGCAGTTATATCAATGGTTATACCAAAAAGGGGCAAGGTCACTTTTAGATATTACTGTTTTTCCTAAACAGTGGCGCGAGGAAAATCAAAATCAGGACATCGGGCGATCGCACATAGACTATCACAATACAGCCTCCGATGGTACAAAAAAGTATCTTTTAAAACTCAAAGACGGCTTAATTATTGAAACCGTAGGCATTCCCACCGCCAAACGTTTAACGGTGTGTGTATCCTCTCAGGTAGGTTGTGCTATGGGATGTGATTTTTGTGCCACAGGTAAAGAAGGATTTACCCGCAATCTCCAAGCCCATGAAATTATTGACCAAATTTTAACAGTCCAAGAAGACTTTAATCAAAGGATTTCTAATGTGGTATTTATGGGCATGGGTGAGCCATTATTAAACCTTCCTGAAGTTGTCAAAGCCATTCAATCTATTAATCAAGATGTGGGTATAGGCGCTCGTAACTTAACGGTTTCCACCGTGGGTTTACCTCGCAAAATCATCGAATTAGCTGAACATAAACTACAAATTACCTTCGCCGTCAGTCTTCACGCCTCCAACCAAAAATTGAGGGAAAGTTTAATCCCGGGGGCGGTGCATTATCCCCTCAGTCAACTGTTAGCCGATTGTAAGGAATATGTAAACACCACGGGCAGAAGGGTAACTTTTGAATATATTTTACTCTCAGGGGTAAATGATTTACCCGAAAATGCCCATGAATTAGCAAGGCAAATAAGGGGCTTTCAAACCCATGTGAATCTAATTCCCTATAACCCCATCTCCGAAGCTGATTATCAGCGCCCTAGCCCCGAGAGAATTAAACAATTTACCCAGATACTAGAGCAACAAAAAATCGCCGTCAGTGTGCGTTATTCCCGTGGCTTAGAAGCTGATGCCGCCTGTGGGCAGTTGCGTAGTAATAAATCGAGAAAAATTGACAATTAACCATGGACAATTGACAATTATATATAAAGACCTTTTGCACAAAAAAACAAATCGAGAATGACAGAAAATTGGTCGATCGCCCATAGCTCTGAGCTATATCATATTGAAGGATGGGGGCATCCTTATTTTGACATTAATGAAGCTGGTAACGTCACCGTATCCCCCCGAGGAGATGAGAAAAAATTAGATTTATTTGAATTAGTAGAAAACCTCAAAAAAAGGGATGTTAATTTACCTTTATTAATTCGTTTTTCTGATATTTTGGCTGATAGATTAGCCCGATTACATCAATGTATGCAAGAGGCGATCGCCCGTTACGATTATCCTAATATATATAGGGGAGTATATCCCGTAAAATGTAACCAACATAAGCAATTAGTAGAAGCCTTGGTAGATTATGGAAAACCCTATCATTTTGGCTTAGAAGTCGGCTCAAAACCAGAATTAATGATTGCCCTAGCCACCCTTGATATTGATAAAACAGGGGAAACTTTATTAATTTGTAATGGTTATAAAGACAAAGAATATTTAGAAACTGCCCTTTTAGCTCAACAATTAGGACATAATTTAATTATCGTTGTCGAACAAATAAAAGAGCTTTTTATCACCCTTGAATTATCAGAAAAATTAAACCTGAAACCTCAAATTGGGGTGAGGGCAAAGTTAAAAACAAAAGGTAGTGGACATTGGGGTAATTCCACAGGGGAAAAAGCAAAATTTGGCTTAACAATTCCTGAGATTTTAACAGTATATAAAACTCTCCAAGAAAAAGACTTATTACACTGTTTAAAATTACTTCATTTCCACATCGGCTCACAAATTTCCTCCATTGCCGTCATCAAAGACGCTATCAGGGAAGCAGGGCAAATTTATGTACAACTTACCCAAATGGGTGCAGGGATGAAGTATTTGGACGTAGGCGGGGGTTTAGCCGTGGATTATGATGGCTCGAAAACCAACTTTTATGCCTCTAAAAATTACAATATGCAAAACTATGCTAACGATATTGTGGCAGGGATAAAAGACTGTTGCGATGAGGCTAATATTCATCCCCCTATTTTGGTGAGTGAAAGTGGAAGGGCGATCGCTTCCCATCATTCCGTGTTAATCTTTAATGTGGTCAACAGCAACACTCCCCCTTATAAATTACCCGAACCCGTCAAAGAAAAAGAACATCTTCTCATCCGTAATCTTTGGGAAACCTACGAATCCATTGACGAAGAAAACTATCAAGAAATGTACCATGATGCGGTGCAATTCAAAGACGAAGCGATTAGTTTATTTAACTTTGGTTATCTTACCCTTACTCAAAGGGCTAGGGCAGAACAAATTTACTGGGCTTGTGGTCATAAAATCTATAACATCATGAAACATCAAGCCTATGTCAGTGATGATTTAGAAGGATTAGCTGACTTGATGATTTCTACTTACTATATCAATCTTTCCGTCTTTCAATCAGCGCCTGATGCTTGGGCAATTGATCAACTTTTTCCCATCATGCCTATCCATCGCTTGAATGAAAAACCCACAGAAAAAGCGATTTTAGCGGATTTAACCTGTGATAGTGATGGCAAAATAGATAAGTTTATTGACTTATTAGACATTAAAAAAAGTCTGGAATTACACAAGTTAGAAAACATTAATAATAATGAAAAAAATCCACAATATAAACCTTATTATTTAGGAATGTTTTTAGTGGGTTCATATCAAGAAATCATGGGTAATTTACATAATCTTTTTGGTGATATAAATGTGGTTCATTTAGCTAATGAAAATGATAATTATCAACTACAATACATTGTGAAGGGAGATAATGTAGCTAATGTTTTAGAATATGTAGAATATAAATCTGATGAGCTACAAGAAAGGTTACGCCGTCTTACGGAAAATGCTTTAAGGGAGAATAAGTTAACCCTTGAGCAATCACAATTGTTACTGAAAAACTATGATCATAACCTTAGGAGTTATACTTATTTAACCTGAGTTCGGGATAAAATTTAGAGTCTTGTAAAGGCGTGAATAATTGACAATTGACAATGAATAATTGAACTATTTTACTCTTACTCCTCATCTCCCATACTCCCCATCTTCCATACTCCCCATCCCCTGCAACCTGTATGGATACACCATGGTATGTCTTAATTGTCAATTATCAATTGTTAATTGTTTCCACGGCGGGGCAACTCGGGAGATAGAATCTATCTATAACGAATGTTGCGAACTTGATATTAATAATCATCCTTGGAAGCATTTTTAAACCTTTCCTTTGCCTCCTGAAAAGCATTACGCATCACCTTTTTAATCTTGTCAGGATCTGGTTTTTTGCCCCCCACCAAATCACCAAAATAAGCACAAGCGCCCTCTCCCAAACCCCAGGTATAGGCGGCTGCCCAGGAAGCCGCTACCACACTACCAAAGCCCGGAATAAACTTAATTAATTCCCTCCCTACCGCTTGGGCCAAAAATCCCCCAGCGATCGCACTTACAATCCCCCCAGCCTGAGAAACAGTCACATTTTGACCGTATAATTGTCCTAAAAGTCCTACCATAGAAACCTCTAGGGCAGTTAGCACAGGCATAGTGGCAAAGGGAAGGGGTACGGCCGCCACGGTGGCGGCGATGATGGAAAAGGAAAGAATATAACGTCTAGCCACCTCTTTATAAACATGGCTTAATTGTGAACCTGCTTTTTCGTCTAAGAGTTGATAAATAGTTTTCGATTCAGCTTCGGGCAACAACTGCGCCAAATTATCCACCATGGTATCTAAACCATAAAATACAGGATCATAACCGTCTTCCTCGAGGGTAAAATCAATCATTATGGTGCGATCGTACAAACCTACAAAATTATTTTTTATCTCCTCAAAAGCCCTTTTTACATCTACTAAATCGGGAGGATAAGGAGGATGATTTTCCACATCCACAGGATATAATTCATGAAGGGAAGTCACCGCCAACAAACAAGGTATTTGGGGATATTTTTTCCTCAGATTTAAAGCCACTTGCTTGAGGCTATCGGTGGCAAAATCATTGATTTTAACGGTTAAGATAATTATTCTTGCTTTACCTGTTTCTTGATCTAATTCTTGGCTTAATTCTTCAATAATCGCTTCGGTATTATTTTCCACATCTCCTAAACCCACAGTATCGGTAAAAATCAACAGGGGTAAATCCTCGGAAGGATAAGCATATCTTTCGGTGTATTGGGTATGGGGGCGAAAACCCTGCCCCACAATGTCTGCCCCTACTCCCGTTAATCCCCTGACAATGGAACTTTTACCTGCTTGGGGTTTGCCAATCAGGAGGGCTTCGGTGGTGGGAAGTTGCGATCGCACCGATTCCAAAATTTCAGCAACCTGAGCTTCATCAACTCGAAATAAATTAATGGTTTTATTAGCAATACGTTTTATCGGTTGAAACTTCATGGACAAACTTCCTCACGAACCAAGATTAAATAAATTTTCATGGAATCTTCATTAACAATTTTAAGATTTTTTACCATTAACCCCCACATTATCAATGAATTATCGGGTTAATAAGTGTGATATAATAGTTATGTAAATATAAGTAAAATTACATAAAAAACCCAACAATCCAGCAAAAAACTATAAAATATTATTAAAGGTAAAGTTAAAATAAACTTGTTTACCTAAATTAATAAAAGTTAACTTTTACCATTTAACCCATTGCCTTAGGCATAAAATTTACGGATTTATTATGTTAGCAAGATTTTTACAACCTCTTCATCGGTTCGGACAACAAAAAGGATTAAATCCCCGTCATTGTTACTGACATCAACTCACATCACAGATTGCTCAATCAATTATCGGGAGATAAAAAGTATGATTTCCATGGCAAAACCCCTTCATTTTGGGCGATGGCGAACCGTCAGTTTTCCTTCAACCCTCTATCTCTGTCCTGTGTTGGATTTATTATTGACAAATATTCCTGAAGAACTCCATCCAGAAATTCGCTTAGGCTTACAAGAAGCCCTTGTCAATGCGGCTAAACATGGTAATGGTTTAGATCCTAGTAAGCCCGTTGTGGTGAAGTTTTCCTATCATAAAGGGGAGTATTCTTGGTTGATTTGTGATCAAGGGGCTGGTTTTTGTGAGTGTGAATGTGGCTCAAAGGCAGAACATTTGCCCCCAGAGGAGGCGGAAAATGGTCGGGGTTTATGTATGTTGCATCATATTTTTGACCGAGTTTTATGGAATAAACAGGGTACTCAAGTAAAACTTTGTAAACAAGTACATCATCATTACTTTCCCCGCAAAGCCTCCTCCGCTTTTTAGGGGATTTTTTTTGAGTCTTAGGAATTATGGCGATCGCCATGGCTAGGGCATGGTAAAGGATTAATGGTTTTATTTAACCATCCTTGGGCTTGATTAATTCGTTCGAGGGCTTCTTCTGGTTGATTGTTTAACAGGAATACTAAACTAGAAGCTAATTGTTGCCCTGCTTGGGCTTTACGGTTATTTTTTTGCTTATGCCAATCATAGGAACTAATGGTCATTTTTTCTGCCAAAAGTTGGGCTAATTCGAGGGTGGTTAATTCGGTAATGGTTTTACTGTTTGATGAGATAGTCATGTTGTACAATTTAATGGGTCGTTTATTTTTTATTGTAGAATGTCTGACCATCAAACCTCCTCCACTGACCATGATGATTTTGATCTCGGTGCCGCTATTTTTGAGTTAGAAAGTGCGATCGCCCGACTAAAAGAACGTTACCATCAGGTAGAAACCGACAAAAATCGTCAGCAAGAACTAGAAACAGAAAAACAAGAACTAGAAAAACAACTGAAAAGAAACCCTCAAAACTCCATCAAAAGTGAAATTCAACTAATTAACCAAGAATTAGAAGAAATAGAAGTAAGACTCGAGAGCGAATTATTCAAGTGGAGTAGTTTAAAAGAACCCTTCTGGCAGATAATTAGATTTGGAGGATTAGGCATCATCATTGGTTGGATACTTAAAACCCTTAGCATTTAAGTAAAATTTACCCCAATCATATTCCCCGTAAAGATATGTAATAGGCTAAATTAAAAAATGCTATAATCGAGCCGAGGAAAACACTAAACATAAAAAGGGCGAACGATGGGACTCGAACCCACGAATGGCGGAACCACAATCCGCTGCCTTAACCACTTGGCCACGCTCGCCATCACGGTTATACATTATAACATAAAAACATTAAAATAGTCTAGGTAACTTGCCATTTTTTTTATGAACCATCTTTCCCCATCAAAAAGTCTTCCCCTATCCACCATTGCCATTGTTAGTGGCACAATTTTGGCTATTTTTGGGGGAATCTTGATGTTTACCAACCCCAATCAAAGACAATATGAAGAATTTGCCGAAGAAAAATTATCCCTTTACGCCAAAGAAAACCTTTGTCAAGCAGGGGCGCCAGCATTAGATCAAGTCCTTAAGAGTCAAGTATGTCATATGATGGTAGAAGCGGGGAAAAGACAGATTCCAAGGGTAGTAAGAGAGACAACCCAAAGAAAAAACTATATGCTTTTGAGTATTTATGAAACCAACCTCTACCTTTACCAATTTAGAACCATTGGTGTGTTTAATAATTTTTATGTCTTAAACGTAGATCAACTATATGATCAGAATTAACGATTGTATTGTAAAAAATGACTAATTATGGCGGAAAATACTAAGCTAGATCAAGAAGCACAACAGGCAGAATACACCCGTAATCCTCCTTGGGGTACAGTTACTCTTTTAGAAGAAGGGCCTTATTATCGCATTAATCGTATTACCGTTAAACCGGGTCATCATATTAGTACCCAAATGCACTATCATCGTAGCGAACATTGGGTAGTGGTAGCTGGTACAGCGAAGGTTATTTTTAACGGGGAAGAAAGGTTACTATTACCAAAACAATCCACCTATGTACCTATGAGTATCCGTCATCGGGTGGAAAATCCGGGGGTTGTCCCTCTAGTGATGATTGAGATTCAAAATGGGGAATATTTGGGGGATGATGATATTATTCGTTTTGAAGATGCTGAGAATAATTGACAATTATTCTTTTTTCTTTCATTCTCTAATAATTTAGAGAAATTTAATCTGCAATCTAAAACCTATCCATAATTATCTCGAACTGAAGTTATTTAAGGGCTAATCTTTCATCCTCTACAGTGACATGGATTGTTTCCCCCTCCTTAAACTCTCCTTTGAGGATAGCCTTGGCGATCGCAGTTTCGAGGTATCTTTGTACTGCCCGTTTAAGGGGACGAGCGCCATATACAGGATCATAACCAATGTCGGCAAGAAAATCGAGCGCTTCATCAGCAATATCGAGAGATAGTTTTTGTTCGCCCAATCTTTCCCGTAAACGATTTACCTGTAAATTGACAATATGGCGTAACTGAGATTTTTGGAGACTGTGGAAAATGATAATTTCATCAATACGGTTGAGAAACTCAGGACGGAAATTATCGCGCATGGCATCCATCACCCTTGTGCGCATGGTTTCGTATTGGGCATCATCCCCAGCTAAATCAAGGATATACTGAGAACCGATATTACTGGTCATGATGATGATAGTATTTTTAAAATCCACCGTGCGCCCTTGGGAATCCGTTAACCTTCCATCATCAAGGATTTGTAACATCACATTGAATACGTCGGGATGGGCTTTTTCAATCTCATCAAACAGTACCACAGAATAAGGACGACGGCGAATCGCCTCGGTGAGTTGTCCTCCTTCCTCGTAGCCCACATATCCTGGGGGCGCTCCCATGAGACGGGATACGGTATGTTTTTCCATATATTCTGACATATCAATACGCACGATCGCATCTTCGGTGTCAAATAAAATCTGGGCAAGGGCTTTGGCTAACTCCGTTTTGCCCACCCCTGTGGGCCCTAGAAAGATGAAACTAGCGGTAGGACGATTGGGATCTGCTAACCCTGCCCTGGAACGCTGTATGGCTTCAGAAACCGCCGTTACAGCCTCTTCTTGACCTACTACCCTTTCATGGAGTTGATCTTCAAGGTGTAATAATTTTTCTTTCTCTGATTCTACCAGTTTACTGATGGGAATACCCGACCATTTCGAGATAATTTCGGCGATGTCGGCTTCCTCCACTTCTTCCCGTAACAGGGATTTTCCGCTAGTTTGTTTCTCGCTCAAGAGGGCTTCTTTTTTTGCTAACTCTTTTTGCACTTGAGCTAGTTTGCCATAACGTAATTCTGCGGCTTTATTATAATCATAATTTCTTTCGGCCTGTTGAATTTCCACGTTAATTTGTTCTAGGGATTCGCGCAGGGTACGAATTTGATCGATGATTTCTTTTTCACTCTGCCACTGAGCATTAAAAGAGCTTTGTTTTTCCTTCAAGTTTGCCAATTCTTGCTCTAATTTTTGTCTCCTTTCAATAGAAGCCCAATCATCCTCTTTTTTGAGGGATAAACGCTCCATTTCTAGCTGTAAAATTTTGCGATCAATTTCGTCTAATTCCTCTGGTTTTGAGGTAATTTCCATCTTTAATTTAGCGGCTGATTCATCCACCAAATCAATGGCTTTATCAGGTAAGAAGCGATCGCTTATATACCTATCCGAAAGCATCGCCGCCGCCACCAAAGCACTATCGGCAATTTTCACCCCGTGATGGACTTCGTAACGCTCTTTTAAACCTCGTAAAATAGATACGGTATCGATTACATTGGGTTCGCCCACAAATACCGATTGAAAACGTCTCTCCAGTGCTGCATCTTTTTCGATATACTTACGGTATTCATCAAGGGTAGTAGCACCAATACAACGTAATTCGCCTCTGGCTAACATGGGTTTGAGGAGATTTCCTGCATCCATCGCCCCTTGGGTTGCCCCTGCACCGACTACGGTATGGATTTCATCGATGAAAAGAATAATATTACCCTCGGATTCGGTGACTTCCTTTAAAACGGCTTTCAGTCTTTCTTCAAACTCCCCTCGATATTTTGCCCCTGCAATGAGCGCCCCCATGTCCAAGCCGATGAGGGTACGATCTAACAATGATTCTGGTACATCACGGTTAATGATACGCTGGGCAAGTCCTTCCACAATGGCGGTTTTACCTACCCCCGGTTCACCGATTAATACGGGATTATTTTTGGTGCGGCGAGAAAGTATCTGAATAGTACGGCGTACTTCATCATCACGACCAATGACAGGATCGAGTTTTCCTGCTCGGGCTAATTGGGTTAAATCTCGTCCATATTTTTGCAAAGATTCGTATTTCCCTTCGGGGTTTTGATCGGTCACTTTTTGAGTTCCTCTAATTTCTTTAATAATAGTTTTGAGTTTGTTTTCATTTAGGTTGAATTCTTTTAATAAATTCTTACCAAAACGGTCATCTTTTGCATAGGCTAGGATGATATGTTCTATGGAGATAAAATCGTCTTTAAATTCCTTGCGATAATTTTCTGCTTGGTCTAAAAGACGATCTAATGCTCTGCCTAAATAGACTGATTCACCGATGTTTTTAACTTTAGGTTGACTGTTAATAAATTGTTCGGTTTTATCTTGTAAACGACTGATACTCGCATCGGTTTTGTTAAAAATACTAACAGCAAGTCCTTTTTGTTCTAATAATGCCTTAAATAGGTGTTCTGTTTCTATCTGTTGATGGTTGTTTTCTTTGGCTATGTCTGGGGTACGTGCGATCGCACTCCAAGCCTTTTCGGTGAATTGTTGTGGGTTATTGGGTTGCATTTTCTGTATAAAAATAAAAATAAGGTTGAGTGATAATTGAGGTTTCAGGTATGAAACAATTAACAAATCCCATTATTTTCTCCTACCCTTTGCCTGATTTCACCCTAATTTAATTTTACTGGCATAGATGAGCTATTATAGGACGGAATTCCCTACATGAATAATGGAAAATAGAGAATTGACAATAAATAATGAAGATCTGCTCAACAAATCAAACATTACAAATATCATTAGTTTGGGCATACTAGAAATATCAAAAAAATAGACAAAAATACAATTATCCATTGTCAATGAATATCATCTATGGATTTGCGCATAAATTACGATATAGTAATGAGTTAAATTAACCATTGATAATTTAGCTCTTTTTTTGTATGCGTATAGCCTTATTTACTGAAACATTTTTACCGAAAGTAGATGGTATTGTTACCCGTTTAAAACATACCGTTGAACATCTACAAAAACAAGGAGATGAGGTGTTGATTTTCTCTCCTGAAGGTGGATTGAAGGAGTATAAAGGAGCAAAAATTAATGGTATAAAAGGGATTCCTTTGCCTTTATATCCTGAATTAAAATTGGCTATTCCTAATCCTTCTATTCGTTTCGCATTACAAAGATTTAAGCCTGATTTAGTTCATGTAGTTAATCCTGCGGTGTTGGGGGTTGGGGGTATCTATTACGCCAAAAAATTAGATATTCCCCTAGTAGCTTCCTATCATACCCATTTACCGCAATATCTCCATCATTATAATGTGGGTGCTTTGGAAGGATTATTATGGGAGTTATTGAAGTTAGCCCATAATCAAGCCCAATTAAATTTGTGTACTTCCACGGCAATGGTTAATGAGTTGGTAAATCATGGTATTGAAAGGGTTGATTTGTGGCAAAGGGGCGTAGATACCGATTCATTTCACCCTAGTTTAGTATCTAAGGATATGCGCGATCGCCTTTCTGAAGGTAATCCTGATGATCCGCTGTTATTATATGTAGGTAGGGTATCGGCAGAAAAAGAAATTGACAAAATTAAACCTGTGTTAGAAAGTATCCCCAATGCAAGGTTGGCTATTGTGGGTAATGGCCCGGCTAGGGCGGAATTAGAGCAGTTTTTTGCGGGTACAAATACCAATTTTGTGGGCTATCTTCATGGTAAGGAGTTAGGAGAAGCCTATGCTTCCGCCGATGCTTTTATATTCCCTTCTTCCACCGAAACCCTCGGCTTAGTGTTACTCGAAGCCATGGCGGCTGGTTGCCCTGTGGTGGCCGCTAGAAAGGGCGGGATTCCTGATATTGTCACCGATGGGGTAAATGGTTATATGTTTGAACCTGATGATCCTCAAGGGGCGATCGCCGCTACCCAAAGATTATTAGCCCAAAAAGACGAAAGAGAAGCATTGAGGCAAAATGCTCGTTTAGAAGCCGAAAAATGGGGCTGGGCGGCTGCTACCCGTCAATTACAAAACTATTATCAAGGGGTGCTATCTTCCTCTGATAAAGATCTTTTAGCGGCTTAATTTGGAGCTTAGGTGTTAGGTGAAAAAAATCAATTTATAGGGCAAAAAAATCCTGAGCTTTAACAGTTAACTCGGGAAATAAGGTCGATTTAATGAGATCATTTTTTTGATATTCTGTTACCTCATAAAAACCGTCTATTAATATTAAAATAGAAACCCTTTCTAATTCTGGATCAATAATCCAATATTCAGGGATTTCCCTAACGGCATATTCCGAACGTTTGTAACGGTAATCATCTTGTTTATTATTGGCACTAACAATTTCCACTGCTAAGATAGGTGCGCTGTTTAAAACTGCCGTTTTCATTTGACGAATTTCTTGACATTGTTGAGATGATAAAATAGTTAAGTCTGGAATTCTTGATTTATTTTCCGCTGTTCTAACTCCCACTGTGCCTGGCATTACTTTAAAATCTAATTTTAGTCGCTCTATTTCTTTTTCAAATAATTTAAAAATAAAATGCAAAATCAAAGCATGAAAACCAATAGCAGTAGGCATTAAAATCAATTCTCCATTAACTAATTCATACTTGCTATCTGTACCATCGCTAAAAGTTAAATACTCATCAAAGGAGTAGGTTTTTCCTAAAGATTGAACCATCGTTAATCATACCCCTAATATTTTTTTTATTGTAACTAATTAATCTATGTTCTTTTGATAGCATGTTCTTTTGAAATAAAATACCTATTCATGAAAGTTTTAAGTTTGATTGAGGTTTCAGGTTGTGGATCAAAAAATGAGACTATCTTAGCGGGTTAATCAACGAGAAAATTAATTAACATAGTGTTTTGGTAAATGATTTTCTATGGTGATTCAAAACAAATCACAAATCCCATACTATGCTAATAATAAAAATATAGGTATAGTAGCAATTGAGAGAGATTAAATAATTATCTATGTCAACCCTTGTCATCGTCGAGTCGCCAACCAAAGCAAAAACCATCCGTAACTATCTACCCAAGGATTTCATTGTTGAAGCATCCATGGGGCATATCCGAGATTTACCATCTTCGGCCGAGGAAATTCCTGCCCAGTATAAACAGTTTGATTGGGCAAGGTTGGGGGTAAATGTGGAAAATGATTTTGAGCCTATTTATGTAATTCCTAAGGGGAAAAATAAAAAGGTACAGGAGTTAAAAAAACTGTTGAATGGTGCCGATGAGTTGATTCTGGCGACGGATGAAGATAGGGAAGGGGAGAGTATTAGTTGGCATTTGTTACAGTTGCTCAAACCCAAAGTACCTATTAAACGCATGGTTTTCCATGAAATTACCAAGGAAGCGATTCAAAAGGCGTTATCTAATTGCCGAGATATTGATGAAAATTTGGTTCATGCCCAAGAAACTCGTCGTATTTTAGATCGGCTGGTGGGTTATACCCTTTCTCCTTTGTTGTGGAAAAAAATTGCCCGTGGTTTGTCGGCCGGAAGGGTGCAATCGGTGGCGGTGCGTCTTTTGGTGCAAAGGGAAAGGTTGAGAAGGGCTTTTAATAGTGCTTCCTATTGGGATTTGAAGGCTTTGTTAAACCATGAAAAAATTGACTTTGAGGCGAAATTAAGCACCTTGGCGGGGCAAAAACTGGCTACAGGAAGCGATTTTGATCCCGATACGGGTAAGTTGATTAAGGGAAAAAAAGTAACGGTTTTAGATGAGCAAGGGGCGATCGCCCTTAAGGACAGATTAGACGGCAAACCTTGGACGGTTACCGATACCGAGGAAAAACCCACCACCAGAAAACCCTACGCCCCTTTTACCACCTCCACCCTGCAACAGGAGGCTAACCGCAAACTAGGACTAGGGGCAAGGGATACCATGCGCATTGCCCAAAGCCTATATGAAAATGGCTACATTACCTATATGCGTACCGATTCGGTACATCTATCGGATCAGGCGATCGCCGCTGCCCGTAGCTGTGTAGAACAAATGTACGGCAAAGAATATTTAAGCTCTAAACCCCGACAGTATAAAACCAAAGCCAAAGGCGCTCAGGAAGCCCACGAAGCCATCCGCCCTGCGGGTAATACCTTTCGCATTCCCAAGGAAACTGGGTTAAAAGATCGAGAATTAGCGCTCTACGACCTGATCTGGAAACGTACCGTTGCTTCTCAAATGGCAGAAGCGAGATTGACCCAAATCGCCGTTAATATTCAGGTAGAAGATGCGGTTTTTCGTTCCTCGGGTAAAAGGATCGATTTCCCTGGTTTTTTCCGTGCCTATGTGGAAGGTTCAGACGATCCCGAAGCGGCGCTCGAAAACCAAGAGGTTATTTTGCCTAACTTAAAACAGGGCGATCGCCCCGACTGCAAAGAATTAGACGTAGTCAACCACCAAACCCAACCCCCCGCCCGTTATACCGAGGCATCCCTAGTCAAAACCCTCGAAACCGAAGGGGTAGGCCGTCCTAGTACCTACGCCAGTATTATCAGCACCATCATTGATCGAGGTTATGCCCAACTGCGCTCTAAAGCCCTCATACCCACCTTTACCGCCTTTGCCGTGGTTAGTTTGTTAGAACAAAACTTCGAGGAATTAGTGGATACCAAATTCACTTCAAAAATGGAGCAAAGCCTTGATGAAATTGCCGCCGGCCAAGAGCAGTGGATTCCCTACCTCAAAAACTTCTATCTAGGAGATCAAGGATTACAAAACCAAGTTAAAACAAGGGAAACAGAAATCGATCCTAGTCAGGCAAAGGCGATCGCCCTTGAAAACCTCGATGTACAGGTCAAAATAGGACGTTTCGGCGCTTACCTAGAAGCCCAAAGGGGAGAAGACGTAGTCAAATCCTCCATCCCCGAAGAACTCACCCCCTCCGATCTCAACCCCGAACAGGTGGAGATGTTGTTAAAACAAAAAATCGAAGGCCCCAAAGTCCTCGGACATCATCCCGAATCTGAAAAACCCATCTATCTGCTAATCGGTAGCTATGGCCCCTATGTGCAACTAGGAGACACCCCCGAAGGCAGAGCCAAAAAACCAAAAACCGCTTCTTTTCCCAAAGGCACAACCTTAGAAGACATCGATCTTGATTTAGCCTTGGCTTACCTTTCCTTACCCCGTACCCTCGGTGAACATCCCGACACGGGAAAACCCGTCAAAGCTAGTTTAGGTCGTTTTGGCCCCTATGTAGTCCATGATCAGGGTAAAGATGGTAAGGATTATCGTTCCCTAAAAAAAGAAGACGATCTGTTAACCATCTCCCTTGAAAGAGCTTTAGAACTTCTTGCCCAACCCAAAAGGGGCCGGGGACGCAGTGCAGGAAGTGCCAAGAAACCTTTACGGGAATTGGGTAATCATCCCGATGATGATCAACCCATCAATATCTATGATGGCCCTTATGGGGTATATTTCAAGCATGGTAAAACTAATGTTAAATTACCCGAAGGGGAAACCGCGGAGAGTATGAGTTTAGATAAGGCTTTGTTGTTGTTGAAAGATAAAGCCCCCGCTAAAAAGAAAACTACCACGAGGAAAAAGGCCACTACTACTAAAAAGAAGACCACCGCAAAAAAAACCACCACTCGTAAGAAAAAAACTGAGGATGGTTGATATATTTACTTGCTGTGTGATTTATTACACGGCTAACCCCATATTTTGGTTAGGAAATAATATCGAATAATATTAAGATTATTCCTAAAATAAAACAACCAATCATTCCATATTGAAGTAAATTTTGATTGTTTTCATAATCTGAATTAAGTTCTTCTTCTGTTTTTAAAGAAACTAAAAAAGGTTCATTATTGGTCGGTTTTGTTATTCTTAATTCCCCTGTTTCATCACTGGCATTCCCCAAAATTAATACTTCTCGATTAATGGGTAAAATGAACTCTTGGTAACGATAACCGAGAGTATGGGTGTTATAACTATCATTTCTAATTAAGAAAGAAAAATTACCAAATTGAAGCATTCCCCCCGCTGGTTGTTCTGTTCTAAATTCATCTACTATTTTGATGGTGTCAAATTTTGCACCTTGAGGATTGATGGTAATTGTGCCTGTTTTATCTTCTAAAATGAATGGGGTTGAGCGCTGGTTTTGAGTGATGGTTTCAGATTTTCTGACGGTTTTTTCGATGGTTTTTCCTTCGCTATCTTGCGATCGCACTTTTTCTTCATACTCCCGTTGTACTAGCATACGATAATAAACACATGGCTCTTGTCTGATTTCCGATATTAAAGGCTCATCGACGCTAATTTTTCCCCACAGTTTCACATAATCACGCCAATTACCCCCCCCAATCTCTTGGGTAATAGCGTCACAGGTAGTGTGTAATTCGTTGATGTCTGTTAATCTTGCAGAGAGTAGGCTTCCATGGCTTTTTGCTTGTGCCTGTTTGACAAAAAATAAGATAAGGGCGATCGCCACTAAAATAAATCCAAAAATACCCATAGTAAAAATATAAAAATAACCTTAAAAATAAACCATATTAATTGTATTTCACAAAGTAACAGTTAAACTGAACAAAAAAGTCTTTGTAATAAAAAATAACAAACACCAATACAATGCTAAAAGAAACTTGGAAAAAACTACAAAATGGCTCGGATATAAGAGGAGTTGCCCTAGAAGGAATAGAAGGAGAAAAAGTTAATTTAACCCCAGAAATAATTAAAATTCTAGGAAAAAGTTTTAGTCAATGGCTAAGTCAAAATCTACACAAAAAACCATCACAATTAACCATTGCTATCGGTAGAGATAGTCGTTTATCAGGGGAAACTTTATCTCAAAGTATTTGCCATGCCATCAGTGAATTAGGGGTAACAGTATATAACTTTGAAATGGCTTCCACCCCAGCCATGTTTATGAGTACCATTGATACCGAATTAAACTGCGATGGCGCTATTATGATTACTGCTAGTCATCTTCCTTTTAATCGTAATGGGTTAAAGTTTTTCAGCAAACAAGGAGGTTTAGAAAAACAAAATATTACAGACATTTTAACCATAGCCCAAGAAAATAACTTTATTTCTACTACCCCAAAAGGCCAGATAATTGATTATGATTTTATGGCCAAATATGCAAACTTATTTGTTGTACAAATAAGAAAATCTGTTAATCATCCAGAACATTTTGAATACCCCCTCAAAGACTTAAAAATCATAGTTGATGCAGGAAACGGGGCAGGAGGATTTTTTGCCGAAAAAGTATTAAAACCCCTTGGGGCAGACATTACAGGAAGTCAATTTTTAGAACCTGATGGCACATTCCCTAATCATATTCCTAACCCTGAAAACCAAGAAGCCATGAATTCTATTTGTGAAGCAGTGGTTAAAAATAAAGCAGATTTTGGTATCATTTTCGATACTGATGTGGATAGAAGTGCCGCCGTTGATAACACAGGAAAAGAGTTAAATCGTAACCGTTTAATTGCTTTAATTTCAACCATTATTTTACAAGAGCATCCCCAATCTACCATAGTCACCGACTCTATTACATCAGAGGGTTTAACTAAATTTATTGAACAGAATTTAGGAGGCAAACACCATCGTTTTAAACGGGGTTATAAAAATGTGATAAATGAAGCTCAAAGGTTGAATAATGAAAACATAGAGTCATGGTTAGCCATTGAAACGTCTGGCCATGCGGCTTTGAAGGAAAATTATTTTCTTGATGATGGAGCTTATTTAGTTACTAAGTTATTAATAAAATTAGCAGAATTAAAGTTAGAAAATAAATCTTTAAGTGACTTAATTAACAATTTAGAAGAACCCTTAGAAAGTCAAGAAATTAGACTAACAATAAAAGTAGATAATTTTAAAGAATATGGCAATGATGTTATTGAAAAATTAAAAATATTTGCTGATCAACAAGATGACTGGCAAATTGTTCCCAATAATTATGAAGGGGTGAGAATTCGTTGTCTATCTGAACAGGAAAAAGGTTGGTTTTTGTTACGTTTATCCCTTCATGATCCCGTCATTCCTATTAATATTGAGTCGAATGTTAAAGGAGGATTAGAAAAGATTACTACTCGATTATTTACTTTCTTGGAATCATTTTCAGCTTTAGAAAAATAGTTTTCTTAACCTAAGTCAAGTTGTCAATAACAATTTTTTAGTAATTATGAGATAGGAAGTAGATATTTTTTGAGCAGTTCCTTTATCTTAACCAAAATTAGTTCATTAACAAGTGATTGATTTAGGGTAAAATTTTGTTTGTTAAAAATTATTTATGGTTTATACATTAATGGATTTAAAGGCACTCATTAGAGACATACCCGATTTCCCTAAACCAGGTATTATGTTTCGTGATATTACTACTCTTTTAAGAGATTCTCAAGGATTAACCCATGTGGTTGATCAATTAACTAATCAATGTCACAATCTTGATGATAAACCAGAATATATTGTAGGAATTGAATCAAGGGGGTTTATTTTTGCCCCGACTTTAGCTTACCAGTTAGGAGTAGGTTTTATTCCTGTGCGCAAAAAAGGTAAGTTACCTGCTCAGGTGCATTCCATCGAGTATAACTTAGAGTATGGCACAGATACCCTCGAAGTGCATCAAGATGCTGTCCATGAGGGGGCTAAAGTGATGATTGTTGATGATGTCATTGCCACTGGTGGCACGGCTAAGGCGACGGCGGATTTATTAACTCGCATTGGTTGTGATGTGGTTAGTTTCGGTTTTATTGTGGAGTTGAAGGGTTTGAATGGCCGTAGTTTGTTGCCTGATGTACCTATGGTTACTTTGGTTGAATATGATTAATTTAAAGTCTAGGATAATAGTTGTCAGTATGGTAGGGGACGTACCATGGTACGTCCGTACAGGTTTTAGGTGACAGGTTGCAGGTGGCAGATTAAAAATACGAAAAGTTTTTATTAGGTTATTGAGGAAGTGAAAATAAAACCGTTAATTAACATAGAGTTTTTCTAAATTTTTGAATCTTATACCTGATACCTCAAACCAAAAACTAATTATCTTTTTTTTGCTTAACATCATATTCAAAAAAATTATCACTATTGCCTGTTCCCCGTTCCCTATTCCCTTAAATGATATAATTGTTAAGAAATAATAAGCAAAATTGAGGAAACAAAAATGCCCCATACCATTGTGACAGATGTTTGCGAAGGAATCGCAGACTGCGTTTCAGCTTGTCCAGTTGCTTGTATCCATGAGGGAGAGAGTAAGAATGTCAAAGGTACAGATTGGTATTGGATTGATTTTGATACCTGTATTGATTGTGGAATTTGTATTCAAGTTTGCCCTGTAGAGGGTGCTATCCTTCCTGAAGAGCGTCCTGAGTTACAAAAAATGTCTTAATTTGGGGAAATTTGATCCCCCTAACCCCCTTAATAAGGGGGAAGCATATCTGAAGGTTTTGCTCACTTCTAGCTTATTATTCAATTTTATGATGATTATTGGTTTTGATCCGGGTAGGGATAAATGTGGTTTAGCGGTGGTGGACAACTATAAGGAAATCTTATTTAGATCTGTGGTGGATTCCTCAAGGGCGATCGCCTTTATCCAAGATTTAATCGCAAAATATAGCCCTTCACTGCTGGTAATGGGTAATCAAACCACCTCTAAGCAATGGAAGACACAGTTAGAAGATAATATAAACCTATCAATTGTCCTCGTGGACGAAAAAAATAGTTCCCTAGAAGCAAAAGAAAGATATTGGGTATTTAATCCCCCTCGAGGGTTAGGAAAGTTAATTCCTCTGGGTTTAAGAATACCTCCTGAACCTATCGACGATATTGTAGCAGTGATTTTGATTGAGAGATATTGGCAGACGCAAAATCCTTAGTATCAGGTTGACAACGCCCCTATCATTAAAGACAAAATTTTAGTATGATGGTAGGTTTGTCTGGACAATGAACAATGGACAATGGATAATGAACGATGGTTAAATTTTATTCAAGTAGTAAAAATATGATTTTCCCTTGCCTTTTGACTAAATAAAAGGGAATATAACTTAGTATTTTTACAAAACATTTAGGGCTATCTAATCCTTATAAAACTAACATCCCCAAGATAATTTCCATATTGAAATTTATATAAAAAATTATGAGAACTAACTATTGTGGCGAAGTGCGCCGAGAACATATTGACAAGACTATCACCGTTTGCGGTTGGGTTGATCGTCGTCGGGATCATGGTGGTGTAATCTTTATTGACCTGCGCGATCGCACCGGGGTTGTGCAAATAGTCAGTGATCCTCAACGTACTCCCCAATCATACCAAAATGCTGATACTTTGCGTAACGAATATGTAGTTAGAATCACTGGCACCGTCAGCCAACGTCCTCCCGAATCCCTTAACCCCAAATTACCCACAGGGGAAATCGAAATCTATGCCACCGAAATCGAGATATTAAACGCCGTTGGTAAGCAATTGCCCTTCCAAGTGTCCACCGAAGAAGAAAATCTTAGGGAAGATTTAAGGCTTAAATATCGTTACCTGGATTTGAGAAGACATCGGATGACCAACAACTTAACCCTACGTCATCAGGTAGTAAAAGCCATGCGCCGATTCCTCGAAGATCAAGAAAACTTTATGGAAATCGAAACCCCCGTCTTAACCAAATCCACCCCCGAAGGGGCGAGGGATTATCTAGTACCTTCTCGGGTAAACGAAGGACAATGGTATGCCCTGCCCCAGTCTCCCCAGTTGTTTAAACAATTGTTGATGGTGTCAGGATTTGACCGTTATTATCAAATTGCCCGTTGTTTCCGTGATGAGGATTTGAGAGCCGATAGACAGCCCGAATTTACTCAGTTGGATATGGAAATGAGTTTTATGAGTGAAGACGAGATAATTGAGCTTAACGAGGCTTTAATCTGTCATATCTTCAAAACTGTCAAAAATATTGATTTACCACGCCCCTTCCCCCGTCTAACCTACGCGCAGTCAATGGATAAGTATGGGTGCGATCGCCCCGATACCCGTTTTGGATTAGAATTAGTAGATGTTTCCGACATCATGGAAAATTCAGGATTCAAAGTATTTTCAGGGGCAATTAAAAACGGCGGTATCGTCAAAGTATTACCCATCCCCCAAGGCAACGACAAAATATCCAACGTCAGAATTAAACCGGGTGGAGACTTATTCACCGAAGCCACCATCGCAGGGGCAAAAGGTATCGCCTACATTCGAGTTAGGGATAACGGCGAAATCGACACCATTGGTGCTATCAAAGATAACTTGAGTGAAGAGCAAAAACAAGAATTACTCACCCGCACAGGGGCAAAACCGGGGCATCTTCTCCTCTTTGGCGCGGGAGATACTCCCACGGTCAATAAATCCCTAGATCGTTTACGCTTAATAATAGGAGAGCAATTGGGCTTAATTGATGAGGATAAAATTAACCTCGTTTGGATTACCGAATTTCCCATGGTGGAATGGAATGCGGACGAAAACCGTTACGAAGCCTTACACCATCCCTTTACTGCCCCTAACCCCGAAGATTTGGACGACTTAGCCACCGCTAGGGCTTTAGCCTATGACTTAGTCTTAAACGGCATTGAAATCGGCGGGGGTAGTCTGAGGATTTATCAACGAGAAGTACAGGAGAAGGTATTTAAAACCATTGGTTTATCGATGGAAGAAGCCCAAGAAAAATTCGGTTTTCTCCTCGAAGCCTTTGAATATGGTACACCTCCCCATGGTGGTATTGCCTACGGTTTAGATCGTTTGGTAATGTTATTGGCAAAAGAGGATTCTATCCGGGATGTTATCGCTTTCCCCAAAACTCAACAAGCTAGTTGTTTGTTAACTGAAGCACCTTCGATGGTTGATAATAAGCAACTAAAAGAATTACACGTTGCTTCTACTTTTAAGCCTAAATCTTAATAGTTTTATTCCCCCAATTTTGGGGGTTTATCTTGTCACTACTTTTTCTGGTAAAAGTATCATCATTAGATAACATCGAAGTAGTGTTTAAATAATATCCGCCAGATTGACAGGATTTTCTAGGTGTAGATTATGCCCTCCTGAGAGGGTGAAAATTTGAGCTTTTGCCATGGCTGTTTTTTGAGCCTCCAAATCTTGAGGACGATTAAAGGAACTATTATCACCATATACTAGGGTAATAGGTGCGCTGATGCGGGATAGCAGTTGGAGGTATTGACTACGGGGAATACTGTTAAAACCAACCCCTACTCTCGTTGCTAAGGGAGGCGCATAGGTGAATGTTACCCCACCATCCACAGGTTTAGTCATCCTCTGGGCAAGTTTGAGGGCAAAATCTTTGTCCATATTGGGGGCGGTGGTTTGCAGTCTTTGGGCGACTACTTCCACTGTTTCAAATACGGGCAGTGAAGGCACATTGAGCAGGTTATTTAATTGACTACTAATATTTTCTATGTCTTGATTACCTTTATTTTCTGCGGGTAAAATCGGCTCAACAAGGTACAATTGTTTAATTTTTTCAGGACGCATACTGGCATAAATTCCAGTTATCATCGAACCAAAAGAGTGACCTAATAAAGTTATTTTTTTATCTTTAGATAGTTCATTAATTAAACAGTCTAAATCTGCTACGAAATCAAGCAAATTATAAGCACATCCTAAACTGTTATGGTCAGATTTTCCATGACCTCGCAAATCAGGGGCAATGACGTAGTAGCCTTTTTTAGCTAAGTTTTGGGCTACTTTTTCCCATGCTAATCCTTGATCTAAAATACCATGGGTAATAAAGAGGGGAGGATTATTTTCATGACCCCAACTACTATAACAAAGGTTTAAATCTCTAATTTTAAGATATTTTTCTTGGGTTTCTATAGTTTTTAATTCATGGGGTAATTCATAGGCAAAATGTTCTGATAATTGTCGGGTGGCAGGGTTTAATAGAATGGGTAATTGAACTTTTTTCCAGTGATTGGCTAAGTTAGGATCGATGGTTTTACGACTATTAAAATTAGGATCGCCTACGGACATGGATTGTTTATATAATCCTGCGGTCATTCTTTCCCCTTCATAGGGATTTAATAATGATTTATTAAATTTAATTCCCAAAAATTTCGTGATTTTTTGCATTTCCTTTTCAGGATTAGTAACTAAATTTTCATAGTAAATAGTCAACATTTTATTACTATCTATTAATTGACCAAATTTATTAACATTATTGTTACTTTTATACCAAATGCTTTCGCCAATTTTATATGGATTTGCGTCTTTTATATCTAATAATTTGTCCATTCTCATCCGTGCAAAAGATTCAATAACAGAATATGGGTGACGAACTAGGTGGATATATTTAGCTTGAGAAAAAATATTTTCTGCGTTATAAAGGGTGTTTTTGCTATTAGCATAGGTGGGCGATTTGTCGATTAAAATACGATTTTCGCCGAGAGACTGTAGGATTTCATATACTTGGGCGATGGTCAAATTTTCCTCTACCCATTGATTAATTAATGCTTCACTTTCTTCGGCACTAATTTGTTTTAAATCCATGACGGTGCGAATTAACCCCTCTCCGAGGTGGGATGACTCTAATTCCCGTTGTCTTTCCTCCATGGTGGCAAAGGGTAGTAGATGTAATTCGGGGGGGGAAACCAAGTCGGGATGCCCTGCTAACATCACTCGTAGGAGGGTTGAACCTGAGCGCGGACTTGATAAAATAAAGGCGATAGGTTGGTGATTAGTGGGTTTAAAGGTGGGAATTTCTTCCTCGTCTTCGGGGGATGGGGAGATTCTCATCTCTTTCTGGGGGGAGATGA
>NZ_JADEWC010000020.1 GCF_015207825.1 Cyanobacterium stanieri LEGE 03274 | reverse complement strand
CCCTAAATTCCCCCTACAAAGGCTTGGCTGGGGTGGGAGTAGCCTATGTGTTAGGGGTTACCCTCGCTCAAAAACAGGGGCAACTAGAGGGCTTAACAAGGCAATTGCTAGAACTTTTTACCCTCGGTACCATTGCCGATTTAGCACCTCTGACGGGGGTTAACCGCCGTTGGCTCAAAAGAGGCTTGAAACGATTGGCAGAACCCCAAATTTTGGGTATTCAAGCCCTGGTTGAGGTGGGGGGGGTTGATAAGAAGAAAAAAACTCTCAATTCTGAGGATATAGGTTTTAAATTAGGCCCTAGAATTAACGCCATTGGGCGTATTGGGGACCCTCAAATTGTCATTGAGTTACTTACCACCGAAGATAAAACCATCGCCCTTAACAGAGCTAAGGAGTGTCACAGTGTTAATCAAAAAAGGCAGGATTTATGTACTCAGGTTCAAAAGGATGCCATTGCTTCAATTGAGGAAGGTGGTATAAATTATAAGGGCGATCGCTTCTTATTACTAATCGGAGAACACTGGCATCATGGGATAATTGGTATCGTTGCCTCCCGTTTGGTGGAGCGTTATGGAGTACCTGTTTTTATTGCTACCTATGAGGATGAGGAGAAGAAATATATTCGAGGTTCAGCTAGGGGAATAGAGGAATATAATATCTTTGAAGCCCTGCAATATTGTGATGATTTATTATTAAAATATGGGGGACATAAGGCCGCAGGGGGATTTGGTTTTGAAACTAAAAATATCGATTTAATTAAAGAGAGGTTAAGGGAATTTAGCCATAAATTATTATCCCCAGAACATCTCAAACCTTTACTTAAAATTGATGGACAAATTAGTTTTTATGATGCTAATTTTGATTTAATAAAAGAAATTGAAAGTCTTTATCCTTGGGGTATAGAGAATGATTATCCTATTTTTTGGACACCCGATGTTACGGTTATTGAACAAAGAAAAACTCGCTGTGGAGAACATTTACAATTAACAGTTCAAGATGAGTCAGGGGCAAAATTAAAATGTATTGCTTGGAATAAAAGTTGTTATTATCCTTTACCTCCTAATATTGATATTGCTTATAAGTTGTCTGTTAATGAATGGCGAGGAGAAAAAACTGTACAACTAGATATTCAAGGGTTTAGGTAATTGACAATGGACAATGGACAATGGACAATTACTAAAGAGTTATTTTTATTAAAATGTCCAAGGGATTATTTATTGTATTTGAAGGAGTTGACGGGGCGGGAAGCTCAACCCAGGCGCAACTTTTACAAAATTATTTTACTCAGATAAATCAAAAATCTATTATTAGTCCAGAGCCTTCCGATGGCCCGATTGGTAAGTTATTAAGGGAGTTTTTAGGGGGTAGAAATGATTTTAATAATCAAGACTTATATGATCAGCAAATGGCTTATTTATTTGCGGCTGATCGCCATTACCATTTATATAATAACTTTAATGGAGTTTATAGTTTAAGGTCAAAAAATATTCATGTAATTAGTACCAGATATTATTTTTCATCCCTTGCTTATAATGGTAAAAATGAAAAAGATTACGATTTTATTTGTCTTTTAAATCAAAAATTTCCGCCCCCTGATTTAGTAATTTATCTCGATATTCCTGTGGATTTAGCTTTAGAAAGAATGTGCGATCGCCCCTTAAAAGAAATATATGAAACCAAAGAAAAATTAATAAAAGTAAGGGAAAGATTTCAAGAAATATTTGCTAACTATCCTCACAAAATGTTAAAAATTGATGCTAGGGAAAATCCTCAAAAAATTCATGGAGAGATTATTAATTATCTGGAAAAATGGAACTTATCGAACTAATTGAAACAGGATTATATATTTTTGCCAATCTTTTTAAATTAGTCCTAGAGGCGATCGCCCTTATATGTATATTATGGGGATTAATCAAAACCATAAAACTATCCATCTCTTACAAATTCCACCACCGTCCCCATGGATTTAGCAAAATTAGACTAGAATTTGGTATGTGGTTAGTCTTGGCCCTCGAATTTCAATTAGGAGCAGATATAGTCGCCACTACCCTTAGTTCCGATTTTACCTCCCTTGCAAAACTGGTGATAATTGCGATCGTTCGTACCGCCTTAAACTATTTCCTAACCAAAGAATTAGAAGGAAAACTACACGAATAATTATGATTTGTATCAAGTTCGGATAATGCGTTATGGATAGATTGCATTTTTGCAGTCGCTCCACCGTGTAAACAATTAATATGAAATATAAAAAAGATTGCTATAAATATAATTCGGCTGGGATGTCATTTTAAAGGCTTTATTTGTCGCAAACATTTAAGTATTTCATATAAGATTTACTATCATCCACTTGCCACAGTTGACAATAAACAATTATTATCTTTTTTCTGTTGCCTGTTCCCCGTTCCCTGTTCCCCACTCTAATTAGTATATTATTGAAACAGTATTTAGTATAAGATATTACTAATTTGTAAGTGATCCAGCGGACTTGATATTATCTGCCTAAAAATTACAACTACGGCGACGCTCTCTGGTATGCTCAGGTTCAAGCCAAGAATAGGCAAAATGACTAATAGAAATAATACCCCTGTTAGCCTGTCTAATGCCCTCCATTTGAACCTCAAGGGAAGGACGTTGCCCCTCACTTCTGCCCCAAAAACCAGCTAAAACAGGTTTAACATTACTAACATTGGGAATCTCATCGGCCACCGTTTGCACCTGTTGAGCAATACAACTAGCACTGCCACAAAGCGCATAGGACATAGGATGAAATTCTGGTAAACTATGGGGAAAATTATCCCAAGGTTGTACCCGAGAATCAAAACCAATTTCCCCCACGGGTTGATTACCTTCTGGGAAAAATACTGCCCCGGCGGGAATGCCCATTTGCCGTACCTGATTTACCGCAAAATTAAGAAACTCAATTACCCCTTGGGCCGCATGGGCAACGGTAAAATACCATAAATCCAATTGCAAAGCCGATAAATTATTGGCAGAATTGGGGTTTCTTCCTTGCCAGAGGGGCATAGTTTCATTGGGGTAAAGCTCTCGCATTTGTTCTAAATCACCACCATTAATAAACCCTTGATCAACGTATCTTTGTAAAATCCACCTACCCTGATTATTTAACGCCCTTGCTAAAAGTGCTTGACGGGATGCACTGCCATAAATCCATAAATCCTTTACCTTAGAAGCCACAGAATAAGTTCCCGCTCCCCTAGGGTAGCGAATATAATCAAACAAAACCCCATCAGGGCGACGTTGTAGCACCGCTTGGAGTAAACGTTGATAATCTTGTCTAGCCACGGGATGATAAGGATCTACGAAGGTTTGAGAGCCATCATCCACATAACCAATACTATTTTCCCCTTTACCATTTAACGCTAAAACATCAGTGCGATCGCCCCTAACACTATAAGAATAACCATAATTGAGGGAAAATAACCAAGCATACATTTTTAAACCGCGCGATCGCCCCTTTTGCAAAGTTTCCGCATATAAATCTCGATTTTCATAACCCGGTTGCTCTACCACACTTCTCCACACCGTATTATTACCATTTTTGGGCAACAATACCCGACCATCAAAAAAAACCTCCAGATAAACAGTGTTATAACCCAAATCCACAATACGATCCAACACCTTTTCAATAGAACCATCTAACACATCACAGGGGTAAATCCGCAACCAAATTCCTTGCTCCTTCAACCAATTACGATTACGACAATCGCGCAACATTTGTGAATGTCTTTGAACAACTTCTTGATATTCTCTCATTGTCTGACTATTGTTGCTTGTAAAGGCACGATTCCTCAACTCAGTCTTGAGGTTAATTTCATTTTGATTAAATCGACAATAAGCATCATTCGCACCCATGACAGGGGTAGAAAAAACCATGTGACAAACCATGGAAATCAAGGCAACAGTAACTACTAACCAACGATACTTTTTCATACTCAATAGTTCATGACAACGGGAAAGAAAAACTTTCACCATATTAACAACAGATCATCGAAAAGTAGGTGTTAGGAATTAGGTTTTAGGTTGTTTTTATTTTGTGATGAGATGCTTTAAATAACCGAACTGCCCGTAAGCGTAAAGAACATTTTCAAAACGTACCGCAGGATTTTGATAATATTTAAAACTCTTATATATTCCCCTAGCAATCCTTTCCCAAGCCTTGAAAAATTGTTGTGACTTTTTAATATTTTTATCCTTGGCTCGATAAAATTCGCTCACCCCTTGCCACCAACTACGACGCAAAAACCAAGCCTTAGTTAATCTTTCCGGTTGCACATTATGCCCAACCTTCGCAGCGGGGATATATAGCACCTTTTTCCCACGTCTGATGGCCGTCTCAGTAAAAACAAGATCTCCATTAGATAATAAATTCTTCCCTACCCGATCAAACTTAACATCAAACCCCCCCACTTCCTGCCAAAAACTACGACGGAAAGAATAGTTTAAACCCCGTGGAGTCAAACCCGCATCATCAATTTGTTTAACCTCATCTCCCAAATCATAAAACCCCAACGCTATGGCCATATCATCCGATAACCATGATGGTAACTCCGAAAATCCTTCCGGTAAGATTAAATCTACTTTACCCCCAGCGATCGCAACTTGATCATCATTTTCAAACACCCTTAAGAGAGTTTTAAGCCATTGAGGAGGGGCGATCGCATCGTCATCCAAATATGCCACAATATCACCAGTGGTAGATTTTACCCCAGTATTTCTAGCCACCGACAATCCCAATGTAGGTTCATAAACATACTTTAACTGAGGATTATCCCCCAACAATTCTTTAACAATGGTAGCCGTATTATCAGTGGAAGCATTATCCACCACCACTATTTCATAATCTTCAAGATCTTGATTTAATAAGCTATTCAAAGCATCTTTTAAATAGGCTTCTCGGTTATAAGTACAAATAACCACACTAATAGAAAGAGAACTCATACTATCCACCCCACAAAAATTTGTTACACTAAAATTTAAACAACAGAAAAGTTGTTTTAATAAATGATAAGTTATACAAGTAATAATAAAATAAATAATCCATAGATAAAGGGGGACAATGAATATTTCCCTACACCAATCAAGTAAGGAGACAATCTTACAATATTTACTCAAAAAAGATAAAGCCACAGCCCAAGAAATAGCCCAAGCCATTGACATCAGCCCCCAAGCCATTAGACGACATCTAAAAGACTTGGAGAGCCAAAACTTGATTGACCATGAAATAATGCCCATTAAATCTGGTCGTCCTCAACATTTATATTATCTTAGTCAACAGGGAAGGGATCTTTTTCCTCAAAATTATGGTGATTTTGCCGTTTCTTTTTTAGATACCATGGCCGAAACAGTGGGGGAAAAAAAGGTAACGGAAATTTTGGCAAAACAGTGGCAAAAAAAAGCATCCATGTATCGTCAACATATGCAAGGGGCAAACCTCGAACAAAGAATTAAACAATTGGCCGAAATTCGTCGCCAAGAAGGCTACATGGCCGAGTTATATTGTTTGAATGATACCGACTGTGAGAAGTTTTTTCTTAGTGAACATAATTGCGCCATTTCCGATGTGGCTCAATCTTATCCCCAAGTGTGTGGTCATGAATTAGAAATGTTTGCTTCTCTTTTTCCTGATTGTACCGTAGAAAGAACTAATTGGATTTATGATGGGGAACATCGTTGCGGTTATTTAATTTCCCATCAGTAATATAAAATGAAGGTGATTATTTGAGGTATTTTCATGATTGACAATCAACAATATTTAAGCCAAGAGGAATCTATGGCGGTGGAAATGGCTTTGTTAACTTCCCAAGAAAAATTTTTAACCCGCTTAACTATTTCTTCTTTACGATTATTACAACAAATCGCCGAGGATTTAGATATAAGCGTCGATGAGTTAACCCCCCAACAGATTATTACTTGGATGGAAAAAGATAGCAAAACTAGACGGGAAGAAGGGATTGATAAGGCAGTTCTAAAATGGGAATAATGGGGGCTTTGTTGTTAAGATCGAGGGGTTAGGATTAAAAATTGCTGAGGATAGATAATATCATGATCGCTACCATTAACCCCACCACTGGAGAAACCCTTCAAACCTTCATGGCTTTAACCGCCACTGAAATTGAGCATAAATTGGACTTAGCGGATTCTACGTTCCAAAACTATCGCAAAAGTTCTTTTGAATCAAGGGCAGATAAATTATTGAAGGTGGCAACTATTTTGGAAGATGATGCCCCCGAATGGGCTAGGTTGATGACTTTGGAGATGGGAAAGCCTTTTCAAAGTGCGATCGCAGAGGTCAACAAGTGTGCGCTTGTCTGCCGTTATTATGCAGAGCATGGAGCGGATTTTTTAAAAGATCGAGTGGTGGAAACGGATGCTTCCTATAGCTATGTAACTTATCAACCATTGGGGGTTATTTTGGCGGTTATGCCTTGGAATTTTCCTTTTTGGCAAGTTTTTCGGTTTGCTGCCCCTACCCTCATGGCGGGGAATGTAGCCTTGTTAAAACACGCTTCTAATGTTCCTCAGTGTGCCTTGGCGATCGCCACTATTTTTAAAGGAGCAGGATTTGCGAAGGGGGTATTTCAATCACTATTAATAGAGTCTGGGCAGGTGGAGCAGGTGATTAGAGATGATCGGGTAAAGGCTGTAACCTTGACAGGAAGCGAGTTGGCGGGGCAGAAAGTGGCTTCTGTGGCGGGGGAAGTGCTAAAAAAATCCGTGTTGGAGTTGGGGGGAAGTGATCCTTTTATTGTTTTAGAAGATGCTGATTTGGAGGAGGCAGCCACCGTGGCGGTGGAAGGGAGGATGCGCAACAATGGTCAATCCTGCATTGCCTCTAAGCGATTTATTGTGGTAGAGGCGATCGCCCCTAAATTTGAAAAATTATTATTAGAGAAGTTCCAAGCCTTGAAAATAGGAGATCCCATGGCAGAAGATACGGATATTGGCCCTTTGGCTACCCCTGCAATTTTAGCAGAATTGAATCATCAAGTCCAAAAAACCATTGATATGGGAGCAAGGGTTGTCATGGGTGGTAAACCCTTACAGGGGAAAGGTAATTTTTATCCTCCCACTATTTTGACCAATATTCCCGAAGATTCTCCCGCCATGACAGAGGAATTTTTTGGCCCTGTAGCTCTCTTATTTACCGTTAAAGATGTTCAAAGGGCGATCGCCCTTGCCAATAACACTTCCTTAGGATTGGGGGCTTGTGTTTGGACACAAAATGAGAAAAATATCGAACGTTGTATCCGAGACATTGAAGCAGGAAGCCTATTCATTAACGATATGGTAAAATCCGATGTTCGTTTACCCTTTGGAGGTATCAAACGTTCTGGTTATGGACGAGAATTGAGCGTTGAAGGTATTCGAGAATTTGTCAATATTAAAACCATTTGGCAAAAATAACTCCATATTGGTTGCAGGTGTTTAGGAGATAGGGAGTAGGGGTGATGATAGTTCAATTTATTGAACGATAAACTGTTAGCCTTGTAATTCATTGCAAGGGGAGTGATGATATATTTTTTAAATCGGATTGGGTATAATTCATTACACGATGAACGAAGATACAATCTATTTATAACGAATTGTCCGAACTTGATATTAAGGAAATGAAGAGTGTGGGTGATAATAGTTTCATTATTCATTTTAAATCATTCCTCCCTGCCTAATTGTCGAGAATTAACTTAGAATCAATGTTCAGACCTTGACTTTTTTTCTTGACTAAAATAAACCTTTCCTTAGGTAAAATCATATCCCAATGTCCTTCAGCAAAAATTAATAAATTACTCATCATTATCAATCCTGTAAATAAGAATTGCCACCCCATAACATAGGGTAAAAATAAAACCGCTCCCCCATGGATAGCCGTTGCGAGGAAAAAAGCCCGTGAGCGCACCGCAAAACCAGTTATAAGATAGCCCACCGCACTAATCAAAAGCCAAAAACTACATAAATGCCCCAGTAACCAACCCCAACCAAGGGCGATCGCCACATCCGTCATCACCATACCTAAAACCATTAACCCCACCCAAGTATATAAAAGCCATGAAAGCCTTTCCATCACAGTCCAACCATAAGTTAAAGCGACCATGATTCCCGTACCAATTATCGTCAAAATAGACCATGCGATCGCCTGATCAACCCAACTAAAAGGGCAAAATTGAGCCACAAGAAAAATTAACCCAGAAATCAAACCCCACAAAACCATACTTTGATCAATACAAGTATAAACACCACATAAAGGAAGCCAAGGATAAGGATTAAATCGCCAAGGGCGCATGGCATTAAAATCATCATCCTCCCTAGATATAGGCTTTCTTTGCAAAATAGGTTGTTGTGGTTTAAAAAAAGGCATTACCGAAAAAAATAAACAGTTTTATTAATAAACTTCATAAAAGTTAATACTATTTTAACCCTTTGAGCAAAAACCATTACAGGCATTTCCAGAAAAATAGCAATATCCATAAAAAATCGTATAACCTTAACAGTATAGAAGTATAAAAAATCAGTATGGTAGAGACAACAATATCCAAAAATAATCTTAAAGTAGAAGACGATCGCACCGGCATGAGTCCAGAAACCCTCAAACAGGCGTTTTTAGACAACCTCTTCTATATCCAAGGAGTCAACCAGAACAAAGCATCTAAATATGACTACTACGTAGCCCTTGCCTACACCATCAGAGATAGACTACTCCATCGTTTTCTCAAAACCCTTGAAACCTATAGAGAAAACAACAGCAAAACAGTATGTTACCTATCCGCCGAATTTCTCATGGGCAGACACCTAGGCAACAACCTAGTTAACCTAGACATTTACCATGAAGTAGAACAAGTAATCAAAGAATTAGACCTCGACTTAGAAGAATTATTAGAACAAGAACCAGATCCAGGTCTTGGTAACGGTGGTTTAGGAAGACTAGCAGCCTGTTTCCTCGACTCCCTCGCCAGTTTAGAAATACCCGCCATTGGCTACGGCATCCGCTACGAATTCGGTATTTTCCATCAACTCATTAGAGACGGTTGGCAAGCAGAAGTACCCGACAACTGGCTTAGATTTGGCAATCCTTGGGAAATTGCTCGTCCTAACGAAACCATCGAAGTTAAACTAGGAGGCTACACCCAGCCCTACTGCGACTCTAAAGGTAACTGTAGAGTATCTTGGATACCCGATCGCACCGTAGTTGCCATCCCCCACGATACCCCCGTACCCGGTTTCAAAACCAACACCGTAAACCCCCTGCGCCTCTGGAAAGCTGAAGCCAGTGAAGAGTTTAACTTTGAAGCCTTCAACGCAGGAAATTATGACCGTGCCGTAGAAGAAAAAATCAACTCCGAAACCATCTCCAAAGTATTGTACCCCAACGACAATACCCCCGCAGGGAGAGAACTAAGACTAGCTCAACAATATTTCTTCGTTTCCGCCTCCCTCCAAGACTTAGTCAAACGTCATTTAGGTAGAAACCAAACCCTTGACAACTTCCATGAAAAAGTCGCCATCCAACTTAACGACACCCATCCTGCCGTGGCCGTAGCCGAATTGATGCGCTTATTTGTGGATGAACACGCCATGGATTGGGATAAATCTTGGTATATTACCCAAAAAACCCTTGCCTACACTAACCATACTCTCTTGCCCGAAGCATTGGAAAAATGGTCAGTAAGCCTATTCAAAAAACTTTTACCCCGTCACCTAGAAATCATCTTTGAAATTAACCATCGTTTCCTTGAAGATGTGCGCACATGGTATCCCGACAATGAGGAATTACTAGAACAAGTATCCCTCATCGAAGAAGGTTCAGAACAAAAAGTACGTATGGCACACCTTGCCTGTGTGGGTAGCCATGCCATTAATGGGGTTGCCGCCCTCCATACCGAGTTATTACAAAAAGAAACCCTGCGCGCCTTTGCCTTCCTCTGGCCCGAGAAATTCTACAACAAAACCAATGGAGTAACTCCCCGTCGTTGGATTTTACTCAGTAACCCCGAACTTTCTAAGTTAATTACCGAAAAAGTCGGTGATGGTTGGTTAAAAGACTTAACCATGATGCAAGGTTTAGAAAAGTATGTGGATGATAAAGATTTTTGCGATCGCTGGCGCTCCATCAAAAGAGTCAATAAACAAAGATTAGCAGAATATATCTTCAGAAAGCAGGGCATCGAAATTAACGTTGATTCCATTTTTGATGTACAAGTAAAACGTATCCATGAATATAAACGCCAACATTTAGCGGTGTTAAATATCATCGCCCTATACAACAAAATTAAAGAAAATCCCGATGTGGAAGTTGTACCCCGTACCTTTATTTTTGGTGGTAAAGCCGCACCCGGTTACTTCATGGCTAAACTCGTCATCAAGTTAATTAACAGCGTAGCAGATGTCGTCAATAAAGATCCCGATGTGCGGGGTAGAATTAAGGTGGTATTTTTACCTAACTTTAACGTTTCCCTCGGACAAAGGATTTACCCTGCCGCCGATTTATCTGAACAAATTTCCACCGCAGGAAAAGAGGCTTCCGGTACTGGTAATATGAAATTTGCCATGAATGGCTCTTTAACCATTGGTACTTTAGATGGTGCTAACATTGAAATCCGTCAGGAAGCAGGGGCAGAAAATTTCTTCTTGTTTGGTTTGACTGCTGAGGAAGTGTCTGAGTATAAAGCAAATGGTTATAATCCCATGGATTATTATGAGGAAAATCCTGAGTTAGCCCAAGTGGTTAATCGTATTCGGGATGGTTATTTTAGCCATGGTAATCGTGACTTGTTTAAGCCTATTGTCGATTATTTACTTTATAATGATCAATATATGCTCATGGCTGATTTTGCTGCCTATGTGGATTGTCAAAATAAGGTTGCTGAGGCTTATAAGGATCAAGAAAAATGGACAAGAATGTCTATCCTTAACAGCGCCCGTATGGCTAAGTTTTCGAGCGATCGCACCATCAGGGAATATTGTAAAGAAATCTGGGATGTGGATGCGGTTAATGTAGAATTAAAATAGTTTTTTTAATGGAAGATAATAAGTGATTATAGTTAACAATATCAAAATTACTCTTAATTACTTATTATCTAGGTATTTTTCAGTTATTCAAATCCCCTTGGCTAAGGCTAGGGGGTTTTTGTTGGCAATTTTTCTAATAAAATTTGTGATAGGATTAAGTTCATAAAATTTATCACAAAAAATGTAATAATAAACTAATTAATAAAAATATATTTTAGTTTAATTAATCGAACGATAAACTGTTATTGTAATTCATTGCAAGACGAGTAATGATCAACTTTTCACATTGGATTTGTTATGATGAATAAGTTGTATCTCTTAAATTTACCTTTAGTTAAATAAACTATTTCCCAAATTAATTTAATAATTATTTATAAAAAATTAATTGTCAATTATCCATTGTTCATTGTCAATTTTTCCCCATGGCACAGGTATATAAAAGCCCCACTAAATTAATTATTTTTAACCATAAAATTATTATTACTCTTTTGTCTTTAGTGATGATTGGATGGTTGAGCATTATCGGAATAAGTCGTTTAGGAGTGGAGATTCTTTGGTTTGATAAGTTAGGTTATTTAGAAACTTTTTGGACTCAATTTAAAACTAAACTATTATTAGGACTAGGAACTTTTTCTATTTCTTTATTCTTCCTTTTAACTAATATTGTAATTACTAATAAACAAGTAGATCATCAACAATTATATAAGCGACATAAGTTAGAAAAATTTGCTCCCCAATCTTCTCCTTTAGGCTTAAAATCTCTGTTGTTTTTGTTGATTATGTTTAGTTTAGCGGTGGGTTTAAGTATCATTTTTTATACTCAAACAGCTAACCAAGCATGGATGTTAAGTATTAATTTACCCAATGTACAACCACGGCTAGAGTCTCCTTTTCGTCTAGGGGCGATCGCCCATCTCCTTGGCAATATATCCACCACCATTTGGCAAGGTATGATAGTTCTTACTATCGTTATTTTATTATTAACTAAAACAAGATTTTGGTTGACTTTTACTGCTTTTTATGCTAGTGTGATTTTCGCTCTAATTAACTCTGGTTATTGGATTAAATTTTTGCAGTTTTTCAATAGCGTGGATTTTGGTAAAACTGAGCCATTATTTAATCATGAAATTAGTTTTTATATTTTTAAATTACCCTTTATACAGATTATAGATATTTGGATACAAGGACTATTTTTTTATAGTATTAGTGCTAGTTTAATCATTTACTTAATCAGTAATCGCAGTATCAGCGAGGGAGAATTTAAAGGACTATCCCGTTATCAACTAAGGCATATATATATATTATTGAGCGGTTTAATGTTCACCATTGCGATTATTCATTGGTTAAATCGTTATGGGTTGGTATTTTCCAAGAGGGGGGTAGTTTACGGTGCAGGTTATACCGACATCAATATCAATTTACCCTTAGAAACCACAGGGGCAATCATAGCTCTAGGTATTGGCATTTGGTTGTTAATAAAATCTGTCACGGGTTATGGCAAAGAGAATAAAAATAAAAAAGGCTTACCCTTTTCCTTATTACCCTTTATCTGTTACGTTGTTTTTTATGGTGGAGGCTTGGGAGTTGCTGAAATTTTCCAAAATACCATCGTACAACCCAACGAGTTTGACTTAGAACAAACTTACATCGAGAGAAATATTCAACAAACAAGAGCGGCTTTTAATTTAGATGAAATTGATGTTAGAACATTTAACCCCGATGGCTCTCTTACCCTAGAAGATATTCAGGAAAATAACCTTACCATTGATAATATACGCTTATGGGATAGCCGTCCCATTCTCGAAGCTAATCGACAATTACAACAAATTAGACCTTACTATGTTTTTCCTGATGCAGATATTGATCGCTACAATATCAAAAATGACCAAGGAAACAGCGATTATACTCAAGTAATTGTTGCCCCTAGGGAATTAGATTATGAATTAGTACCCGAACAGGCGAAAACTTGGGTAAACGAGCATTTAACCTATACCCATGGTTATGGTTTTACCATGTCTCCCGTCAATAGGGTACAACAGGGGGGCTTACCATTCTATTTTATCAGTGATATTGGTTCAGAATTAGACCCAGGAGAATTAAGGGTTTCTTCCCCTGCCATTCGTGAGAGTTTGCCGGTGGTGCGTCCTCGTATTTATTTTGGGGAATTAACTAATACTTATGTGATGACTAACACGAAATTTCCTGAGTTTGATTTTCCTAGCGCCGAGGAGAATTTTAGTACAACCTATGGGGGTTTAGCTGGGATTAATATTGCTAACCCTTGGAATAAATTTGCTTTTGCGGTTCATTTGCGGGATTGGCGGATGTTACTCACCGATAATTTTACCCCTGAGAGTCGTATTTTATTTCGTCGTAATATTAATGAACGAATAAAGGCGATCGCCCCTTTCCTTTACTATGATCGAGATCCTTATTTAGTGGTAGCAGACGGGCAACCCGACGACTCCAACCACCTCTATTGGCTCATTGATGCCTATACCATCTCTAACTACTACCCCTATTCAGATCCTGGAGAAAATCAATTTAACTACATTCGTAACTCAGTAAAAGTCTTAGTGGATGCCTATAACGGACGAACTACTTTTTATATTAGTGAAGAAAAAGATCCCCTCATTCGTTCTTGGAAAAAAATATTTCCTGAGTTATTCCAACCCTTAGAAAATATGCCCTCGGACTTAATCGAACATATCCGCTACCCCATCGATTTATTTAGTACCCAATCCGAAAGACTACTCACTTACCATGTGCAAAATACCCAAGTATTTTATAACAGAGAAGACCAATGGCAAATACCCGAGGAAATTTATGGCGATGAGGCATTATCCATTAATCCCTATTATTTGATCATGAAATTACCCATTGCCGATCAAGAAGAATTTATATTATTACATCCCTACACCCCCATATCTCGTCCTAACCTCATTGCATGGTTAGCCGCCAGGAGTGACGGAGAAAACTATGGTAAATTACTGCTATATCAATTCCCGAAACAAGAGTTAGTATTTGGCCCAGATCAAATTGAGGCTTTAATAAACCAAGATCCCCTAATTTCAGGGCAAATCTCCCTCTGGAATCGTCAGGGTTCAAAGGCTATCCAGGGTAATTTATTAGTAATTCCCATCGAACAATCTTTATTATATGTTGAACCCGTTTACCTAGAAGCAGACCAAAATAGTATTCCTGCTCTGACTAGGGTAATTGTGGTCTATGATAATCGCATTGTCATGGCAAATAGTCTCCAAGAGGCGATCGATGGTGTTTTTGCCTCTCCTGAAGACACTTCCCCATCAACCATTATCAGACCTTTACGGGAATTGGGCATAGAATAATTATCCCGAAAGTTATTGTTAGGTTTTAGGTGACTGGTTGCAGGTTACAGGTTTAATATCAAGTTCTTTTAATTCGTTATGAATAGATTATATCTTCACCCACCGTGTAATGAATTACACGGCTAATGGTAGTTCGTTCAATAAATTGAACTATGTTGGTGAATTAAGGCATGATTTTTAGTTTAACCTGAGTTCGGGATAAGAGTTGTTTTATATGGTAGGGGACGTACCATGGTACGTCCGTACAGGCTTTTGGTTGCAGGTAGGTCATAGTTTGTTAATTATTCATTGTCCATGGTGAATTCTTCATACCCTTAAAAAGCTAAAAATGTTATTCCTAACTCTAGTTAACATATAGTTTTTGTAAACTTCTTAACCTGACACCTGATACCCGATACCTGACACCTTTTTTACAAGACTATAAATTTTATCCCAAACCCAAATTAAATACCAATGCCAAACCGAATGGCTAAACTAGGAGTAATGGGAATCAGGGTAATTAAAGCCACAAAAATGAGTAATAAACCCCAACCGGCTCGAGTGTCATCGGGTTCGGTTAATTCATTTAAACTTGGACGCTCTAAATCTCTTTGTAAAAATAAAATAATAATTGCCCAATAAAAAGGTAAAGAATTAACCGTATTGAATAAACTAACAATACCTAGGACAATTAAGGTGATGATGGTGGCTCGTCGAGCGATTTTACGACCATAGATAGCTTGAACAATTCTACCTCCGTCTAATTGCCCCGCAGGTAAACAATTAAGAGCAGTAATAACTAATCCTAACCAACCTAAAATCATCAGAGGATGAATGCCTATGGTTTGATTGGATAAGCTAGAGCCAAGAATTAATTTTGCTAAACCACCCACTAAAATTGAACCCTGAAAAAAGAGGGTGGGAATTTCTAGGGCATTGTTTCCCCCCGACATAATTAAGCCAAGGAAAAGCATGACTAATGATAATGCACCCCCTAGGGCAGGCCCGGCAAAGGCGATGTCAAATAAGACACTACGGTTAGGAATTAAGCTCTCAAAGCGAGTGATAGCCCCAAAAGTCCCTATCTGAATGTTAGGTAATAGGAAGGGTAAACTGATTTTAATGTTATGTTTTTCTGCCATGATGCGATGTCCCATTTCATGGACGAAAAGAATTAACCACAGTCCAAGGGTAAGGGGCAGGGATTCTGGATAGCGATTCCAATTATCGATTAAGTCAAATCCTAATAGGATACTGATGGCTTCAATGGAAGTGAAGGCGGTGGCTACTAATAGCACTAAGGCAAGGTTTTTTTGTACGAGGGTAAGGGGTTTGGGATCGTTACTACTGGGTAAAATTATGACTACGGGTTTGCCGTCGGGGGTTTCTACTAAAAAGAGGCGATATTTTTCTCCTAGTTTTTCGGTTAATTTTTGGGTTAGTCTTTCATGGGCAATGTCGGCTTCGGTTCGTAGATTACCTTTGAATATAGCCCCTTCTTGATAGGGAATGGTTTCGGTGCTAAAAAAGGTATCGATGCTGAATATGCCTTTTATTATTTTAATGTCTTCTTCGTCGATGGGGGTGAAGTTTGGTTCTGGAACTTGATTACGGAATGATGAGTTATTGTTGTCGGTAACTAGGGGTTTTTCTGGGTTGTTGTTTTCTTTTTCTGTGTTTTCTTTTTCTGTTTTTAAGATTATGTTATTGAAGTTGATGGAGTTAATGTTTTGTTCGAGGGCTTTTTTTCTGATTTGTTTGCCTAGATAGATATATAGTGCGGCAGATAGTATTAGTAGTAGGGTAATGCCGATGAGGTTGATATAAATTCCTGTGGCTAGAAAAATGAAGAATAGTAGCCAAGGAGTCATTAATGAGACGGATTGTAACCATGCAAGGATTCCTATTTCTCCCAATTGTTTGCCTCGATTGTAACCCCAAGCTAGGATTATAAGGGCGATCGCACCTATGGCGAAAATAAAAAAGTTTTCGGGTAAATCTAACATTATGGATAAATTATCTTTAATTGTGAGCAAATGATTCCTGTTATATTGTTACCAAAAAAGAATTGTTCAGCAGAAGGTAGAGAGCAAAGGGCAATAGTTTTTTGATTTGGATTTATGATCATCTTAAATAATTGTCAATTGTCCATGGTTCATTGTCAATTCTTTGCCTCTGATTTCCCTCACGCAAGACTAAAGATTTTTGTATCGAAATCAAGTTATGTAACCTCAATTCGGGATAACGGGTTATGAGTAGCACAAGTTTTGCAGTGTAAGTTAGAGGTGTGATGTTGCTTAATTACAATGTGATACCAAATCCGATTTTTAAGGTTTACTATTATCCACCGTGTAACAATTGATAATAAATAATTATTATCTTTTATCTGTTGCCTGTTCCCCACTCTAATTAGTATATTATTGAAACAGGATTTAGTATGAAATATATTTTGACTACCAAAACTATTGATTAGTAAAAATATTACCACCATTGCCCATTGCCTGTTGCCCATTCCCTTAAATTTATGTCACAAGGAAAATTACAACAACTATGGTTAGGGTTACTCCTATTTTTTTTAATGCCCCCACTAAAGGCGATCGCCTCGGAACGGGTCACCATTCGCTATCATAATCATAGGATGTCCATGACCGTTGCTGAACTCTCAGAATTCGGACGTAGTGGACAAATGTCAAGCTCTATCCAGAGATATTTTAGAGCCACCGAGCAAAACCCCCAACGAATGCAATGGGCATTAACCAAAGAAATTCCCATCAACCCCATCACCCTGTCTCGCACCCTCAATAGCCCCCTAGGCTTAATCTTTTTAAATCCCCTCGGAGAAATTATTACCACCCCTTCTAATCGAGCTAACATCGAAGCCCTACGGGGTGCTTTAGTCACTTCCGCCCTAGATGATAACAAAATTAGTTTAATGGAAATTGTCGAAAATTATCCCACCGACGAAGTGCAAATACATGGCGATCGCATCTTAGAAACCTATAAAACCATGGCGAAAATTATCAATCCCATTAAATTCTTTTAAGCATAATCAATCACCGTTGATGATAATATAAAATATTAACTACAAAAATCTATTTAGTAAGGAAAATTTATAAATGGAAGCAACTATGTTACTAGCCCAACTACCAGAGGCTTACGCAATGTTCAAACCCTTAGTAGATGTTTTACCCGTAATTCCCCTATTTTTCCTCTTGTTAGCGTTTGTATGGCAAGCGGCAGTAGGTTTTAGATAAACTCAATTATTTCAAACAAGGGCTTGAGCACCAAGCCCTACAATTTTTTAACATCAAAAAAGCAAAATAAATCATTTATTTTAGGGATAATGATGAATTGCTGACCAAAAAATTGTAAACTAAAAAACGGTTAACCCGTCAAAGTTATATTTTACCTTGAAACTCTCAAGAAAAAGTAACAGGCGGACTAAAATAATAAAATAGATATTAAATATGAACTCAGAAATATTTGAAAAAGTAAAAGAAATCGTAGTAGAACAATTAGACGTAGATGCAGCAGATGTCACCCCCGAAGCAAATTTTGCTAACGACTTAGACGCTGATTCTTTAGACGTTGTAGAATTAGTCATGGCCTTAGAAGAAGCCTTCGAGATCGAAATCTCCGACGAAGAAGCCGAGAAAATTTTAACCGTAGGAGCAGCGGTAGAACATATCCAAGCTAAAACCAAAGCGACTGCTTAAAAAGTATATCGCCATTAATAACCATAAGAGCGTAAAGGTTAAGTTACAGAAATTTTATTTTCTTTTCTGTGGGCTTAACTTACTCGCTTTTTAAATAAAATTTTATTCTTGGAAAAATCTGCTCACCTCAGCAGATAATTTTGTTTTATATGTAAAAAATTATGAGTAATCAACAACTAAAAAGAGTTGTCGTCACTGGTTTAGGGGCTATTACTCCCATCGGCAATAACATTGAAGAATATTGGCAAGGTTTAACTCAAGGACGTAATGGCATCGGTTTAATTACCCTTTTTGATACCACCAATCATGCTTGTAAAATTGCTGGAGAAGTGAAAGGATTTGAGCCCCTTGATTTCATGGACAAAAAAGAGGCTAAACGCATGGCTAGATTTTCTCAATTTGCCGTAGCTACCAGTAAAATGGCGCTAGAGGATGCTCAACTGACCATTGATGATAGTAACGCCCATGACATCGGCATCGTAATCGGTACGGGGGTAGGGGGTTTAAAGGTAATGGAAGATCAACAGGAAATATTACTTAGTAAAGGGCCAGGGAGGGTTTCTCCTTTCCTCGTACCTACCATGATTGCCAATATGGCCGCAGGTTTAACGGCTATCCATGTGGGAGCTAAAGGCCCTAATTCGTGTCCTGTAACGGCCTGTGCGGCGGGTTCTAATGCCATTGGTGATGCTTTTCGTCTCGTGCGCTCTGGCTATGCTAAGGCGATGATTTGTGGGGGAACTGAAGCGGCGGTAACTCCTTTGGCGATGGCTGGTTTTGCTTCGGCAAAGGCCATGTCCACTCGCAATGATAATCCTGAGATTGCTAGTCGTCCTTTTGATCAAGATAGGGATGGTTTTGTTATGGGTGAGGGTTGTGGTATTCTCATCCTTGAAGAAAGGGAACACGCTTTGGCCAGGGGAGCTAAAATTTACGCCGAAATGGTGGGTTATGGGATGACCTGTGATGCCTATCATATGACTGCCCCTGTACCCGAGGGATTGGGGGCTACAAGGGCGATCGAATTAGCCCTTAAGGATGGGGGCTTGTCTCCCGATGAAGTGAGTTATATTAACGCCCACGGAACGAGTACCCCTGCCAACGATTCCACGGAAACCAAAGCCATTAAAAATGCTCTGGGAGATAATGCCCGTCAAGTTTTGGTTAGTTCTACTAAGTCCATGACAGGTCATCTTTTGGGTGGTTCTGGTGGCATTGAGGCTGTGGCAACGGTAATGGCGATCGCCCATGACCAAGTACCTCCTACCATCAACCTCACCAATCCAGATCCCGATTGTGACCTCGACTACATCGCCCATAACAGCCGTAAAGTAACCGTTGAGGTAGCCTTATCCAACTCCTTCGGTTTTGGCGGTCATAACGTTACCCTAGCCTTCCGTAAATATCGATAATTAATAGGGTGGGCATTGCCCACCACTGGAATTTTACCCCTAACCAGATATTTCCACAATCACAGGGGCATGATCACTAGGTTTTACTAACTTTCTGGGTTCAATGTCTATGACACAATCCATCGCCCGAGGTAAAAGAGATGGACTTAGATAGATATGGTCAATTCTCCAGCCTCGGTTTTTGGCAAAACCTCCTTGACGATAATCCCACCAACTATAATGCCCTTCTTCTGGGTAAAACTTACGGAAAACATCTTCTAAACCCAAATCTATTACTTTTTTCAAGGCTTCCCTTTCTGTGGGAGTTGCCATGACGTGTTTTTCTCTGCCCTCTGGTTTATATATATCCTTGTCCTCGAGAGCAATATTAAAATCTCCACATACTAATAAATCAGTTTTTTGGGGATCAATGGTCTTTAAATACTCTTGTAAAAGCTCTAACCATTGTAATTTATATTCATATTTTTCTGAGCCTAAAGAGTTACCATTAGGCACATAAAGATTTACAATTCTAATATTATCAATTACTCCACTTATTACCCTTTTTTGTTCATCTAAATTACCGACTTTTTCTTGATTATTAAAAATTCCATTAAAACCATAATCAATAGATTCTAAAGGCTTTTTACTAAAAATGGCGACACCATTATAGGCTTTTTGTCCAAAAACATAAACTTGATAACCTAAATCAAGAAAACTTTGACGGGGAAAGTCTTGATCAATGACCTTAGTTTCTTGTAAACACAAAATATCAATATCTTGATCTCCTAACCATTGTTTTACATGGTCTTCCCTCGTACGAATAGAATTAACATTCCACGTTGCAATTTTCATTATAAATATATACTAAATCAGATTAATAAAGTGTACCACCATCCACCGTGTAATTTATTACACGGCTAACAGTCAACGTTCAATAAATTGAACTAATATTTATTTTGATTTACAGATTCTGTATGGCTATTAATTCTCCATTATCAATTCTCAATTATCCATTAATCCTCGTCTCTATTTTCCGTCAAATGATAGGGAGAAAAACTGTCATAGGTCAAATTTGATTTACGGTGTTTTTGGATGTCTTCCCGAATTTGATCTAAATCGATGTAACGATCTGCTACATTAATAAGACTATCACTAGTCATAGAACGTAAACTGACCACCTCAATCCGAGCGCCCCTATAACTAACAGCATCCACAGCATAAGCTAAATCGCCATCGCCACTGACTAAAACGGCAGTGTCATAAGAACCCACTAAGGCCATTAAATCCACGGCAATTTCAACGTCGAGGTTAGCTTTTTTTGAGCCATCGGGCAACTGTACCAAATCTTTGGCAATGACTCGATAACCGTTACGCCTCATCCATAACAAAAAGCCCTGTTGCTTCTCGTTGGTGCGATCTACTCCTGTATAGAAAAAAGCCCTAAGGAGTTTTGCCCCTGCGGTGAGACGATATAAAAGTTTGGTATAGTCAATTTCTACTCCCAGCTGTAAGGCAGCATAGAATAAGTTAGAGCCATCTATAAAAATGGCTACACGCCCCCGATTTTCCAACACTTGTTCGGGCGGAAAAACGGGATCGCTATCAAAGTTATCCCACATTTTTTTATCCTTTTTGGTGATATTAAATATAAATTAAAAAAGTTTATTAAATTGTTTTGATTAAATTTTAAATTTTTGATATATAAAATATTTTATTGGGAAGAACACTAATATTTTATCAAGATTTTCAAGGTTTTTAAACTAGGTTTATTGCCCATAAGATATTATTTGTATTTTGCTTTTATTTATGGAATTGTGAAAGTTAAAAGTTTTATTTATATGGATAATTTTATAATTTATTATGTTTGTGTTTTCACAGTTATTACCAATAATTAAGGCTTAACACATAAATATATATCTATTCCCCATAATTAGAGGAGATAAAAAATCTTGAGGATCAGTGAGGATCTCCTAGTTCGAGTTTAGCAAAAATAGGAACTGCTCGGTTTAAATCTTTATTTAAACTTAATGTTCCCCAATTAAAATGGTCTTTTAGTTCTTCGCTATTAATAGTTAAGTTTTTATTATTAAAGTCATAATTAAAACCTAATTGTTGATATATTTTACTGCTGATATTAGGAATAATGGGGGCAAGAAGAAGCCCTGATAATCGGACGGATTCGAGGACTGTATAAAGGATTTCTTGGACTTTTTGACTTTCTCCTTGTTTATGTAAGGCCCAAGGGGCGCTTTCGTCAATGTATTTATTACAAGCCCTTACTAATTCCATTATTTCTTCACAGGCTTGATGAAACTGATATTTATTATAGGCGGTGGAGGTGCGATCGCACAGGGTTTCGCCAATTTTTTTGATAGGGTTATCCTCAGAAATAATCAAACCATCATCCAAACTACCCTTACAGTATTTTTTCAACATACCCAAACTGCGATTAAGTAAATTACCCAAATCATTGGCTAAATCGGCATTAAGGGTGTTGACAAAACGAGTTTCATTAAAATCTCCATCCTTGCCAAATTCAATGGCCTTGAGGAAATAATAACGCACAGCATCAGAATCATATTTTTCCAAAAGTTCCACAGGATCTAATGTATTACCCAAACTTTTACCCATTTTTTGTCCATCTTTGGTTAAAAAACCATGGCCAAATACCTGTTTTGGCAAAGGTAAATCTGCCGACATCAACATGGCTACCCAGTAGATGGCATGAAAACGCAATATATCTTTGCCGATAAGGTGTAAGCTGTAGGGATACCATTTTTTGAGGGCGTTGGCGAGGGTAACTTCTTCTCCTTCTTCTAGCAGAGGGGTAATGTAACCCAAAAGGGCATCAAACCACACATAAATGGTATGTTCGGGATTTTCAGGAATGGGGATACCCCAATCAAGGTTTACCCGTGAGATGGAAAAATCCTGTAAGCCTCCTTTGACGAAATTTAGAACTTCATTGCGACGGCTGACAGGTTGAATAAAATCGGGGTTTTCTGCGTAAAATTTTTCTAATTTTTCTTGGTAGGCAGAAAGACGGAAAAAATAATTTTGCTCATCGCGCCATTCGGCTTTGCGGTTGGTATGGATAGGGCAACAGCCATCCTCTAGTAATTCTCTTTCTTCTTTGAATTCTTCACAGGCGACACAATACCAGCCTTGTTGTTGATCTAAATATATATCTCCTTTTTCCCATACCCGCCCTAAAAACTCCTGTACAATTTTTTCATGATTGGGGGCGGTGGTACGGCTGAAATGATCATATTGAATGTTTAATTTTTCCCATAGCTCTCTAAATGTGGCTGAAATGCGATCGCAATGGGCTTGAGGTTCGACACCATTTTCTTCGGCGGTGCGCTGGATTTTTTGACCATGTTCGTCTGTACCCGTTAATAGTAACACCTCACGACCTGCTAACCGTTGCCAACGGGCGATCGCATCGGCTGCCATGGTAGTATAGGCACTACCAATGTGAGGAAGACCATTAACATAATATAGAGGAGTAGTTAATGCAAAGGTATCTTTTGTAATAGAATTATTAACACTATTCATTGAAAAGTTAATTATTGTTGGTTTAAATAGTAGATGTTCTGTATATATTTCATATCATATAGGCGGGGAATGGGGAATAGGCAATGGGGAATGGTAACCATAAGAAGAGTATTTAAGTGCCTTTTGTGATTCAATAATACTTCATCTAATTACTAAACCACGTCCTTAATTCTAACTAAACTGGAAAAAAAAATTCATTTTCAATTGTCCATTGTCAATTTATCCACACCAAAGAACAAAATTTTCAACACCAAATCAAAAACTACCTATGGAAAATAATTGGATTCACCGTGCAGATCGTTTAAGTGCTTTACCTCCCTATGTTTTCGCCCGTTTAGATGAACTAAAAGCCAAAGCCAGAGAGCAAGGATTAGACTTGATAGACTTAGGGATGGGAAATCCTGATGGTTTTGCACCCGAACCAATTATCGAAGCCGCTAAACAAGCCCTTTCCGTTGCTCAATACCACGGTTATCCCCCCTTTGAAGGTACTGCCAACTTTAGAAATGCGATCGCCCAGTGGTACCAAAGACGCTATGACGTGGAGTTAAGCCCCGATAACGAAGCCTTACCCCTTTTGGGTTCAAAAGAAGGTTTATCCCATTTAGCCCTCGCCTACGTCAACCCAGGGGACACTGTCATCGTTCCTAGCCCCTCTTACCCTGCCCATTATCGAGGCCCGGCGATCGCAGGGGCAAACATTTACGCACCCCGCCTCAGTGCCGAAAATAATTGGTTAATTGACTTTGACACCATACCCGAAGAAGTAGCCCGAAAAACCAAAATCATTTACTTTAACTATCCCAACAACCCCACCACCGCCACCGCCCCCCGAGAATTTTATGAACAAGCGGTGGAATGGGCAAGACATTATCAAGTGATGCTCGTCCATGATTTAGCCTATGCAGAATTAGCTTTTGAAGGATACGAACCCACCAGCTTACTGGAAATCAAAGGGGCAAAAGAAATCGGCGTGGAATTTCACACCCTTTCCAAAACCTATAATATGGCAGGTTGGCGCGTGGGATTTGTGGTGGGTAACAGCGACATCATCCAAGGATTGCGCACCCTGAAAACCAACCTTGACTATGGTATTTTTAGCGTTATCCAAGCCGCAGCCCAAACCGCCCTCGAATTGCCCGATAGCTATATTCACGAAGTACAAAAAAGGTATCAAAAACGCCGTGATTTTTTCCTCGAGGGGATCAAAAAAATGGGTTGGGATGTGAAACCCTCTCAAGCAACCATGTATCTTTGGATTCCCACCCCTCGCAATTCTAACTCCACTGATTTCGCCCTCGATTTATTACAAAAAACAGGGGTGGTAGTAACTCCAGGTAACGCTTTTGGGGAAGGGGGTGAAGGTTATGTAAGAGTTAGTTTAATCGCCGATTGTGACAGACTCGGGGAAGCCTTACAACGATGGGAAAACGCAGGAATTACTTTTTAAAACCTAGATAGTAAAGTATTACCCACCGTGTAATTTATTACCAAGAATCTACTCACTTTAGGAAGTAGAGTTATCAATTAATAAGTCATTGAGTGAAGTTAGTATAGTACCAAGTCCGATCTATAAACTTAATGGATTTGGCTTAGTACTTTTAATCATGTTGAAACCGAACCTTCCTTGATTTTACAAGGGTTTTGACTTTTTCTCTGAATTGAAGGATGATACAAAATAACCTAAAACCTAAACCTTAAAACCGCTTTATCATCAAATATTTATAGTTTTTTACTAAAAATAAATAATCAAATAATTATCATTATTAATGAGTATTAATAACTACTACTAAATTAAATCAGCTTGGTGACAAATAACAGCGCATATCGCAGAAAATATAGTAATTGCGGTTGCTACTAAGGGATTTTGACCTTGACTAACGGCATAAGATGTAATAATTCCTGCACCAACAGCGGCGGTTAATCCTGCACTTAATAGATCTTTTTCTTGGGGTCTTTGCATAGTTTTTAAAAAAGTTTTTTATCATTAAGTATCTAAGATAACATCGCTTTTTCATGAATATTTTTTTTTGTCAAGAAGATTCATATTTTGCTATATTTCTTAACAAAGAATCATCAGCAAATTAATTGTTAACAATTGTTAATTAAATACATCGGGTATCAGGGTTTAATATCTGTTATTCATTGCTTCTTTTGATAATTTCTCTTTTTAATCAAACTCTAATTATTTTTCGTTAATATGTTGTTGCCTCCTCCTTTAAAAGTAAATGATCGGTTAATGGCGATCGCCCCTTGTGGTACATTAAGAGAAACAGAAAAAGAAAAATTTTTGGCAGGGCTAAAAATTTGGGAAGATAGGGGTTACCATATCGACTTAGAAAAAAACTATCAAGCCCAAGAGGGTTATTTGGCAGGAAGTGATGATATACGCAGACAAGCCCTCCATAAAGCCTGGACAAATCCAGAATATAAAGCCATCATTTGTGTCAGAGGAGGTTATGGGGGGGCTAGACTCTTGGAAAATTGGCAATGGATGCCCATGGATACTCCAAAATGGTTAATTGGTTTTTCTGATGTTACAACCCTGTTATGGAGTCTTTACCAAGAAAATATTACCGCCCTCCATGGCCCAGTGATTACCACCATGAGTCAAGAATCTCCCTCATCCCTTCATAGATTATTTGACTATTTGCAAGGGAAAAGTATCGCGCCGTTGCGGGGTAATGGATGGGGTGGAGGAAAACAGAAAGGTAAATTGTTAGTAGGTAATTTAACCGTAGCCACTAATATTTTAGCTACTCCATTATGCCCTGATTTTGATGGAGTGATTCTTGCCCTAGAGGATGTGGGGGAAGCCCCCTATCGTCTCGATAGAATGTTAACCCAGTGGCGTTTGATGGGGGTTTTGGATAAGGTAAAAGGTATTGCCCTAGGGCGTTTCAGTGGTTGTGATGTTCCTGATAATATCCCTAGTTGGACGGTAACCCAAGTTTTGAAGGAGAGATTAGGGGGATTAAATATTCCCATTGTCAGTGATTTACCTTTTGGCCATGATGGGGAAAATGCTTGTTTACCCCTCGGGCAACTGGCTTACATTGATGGGGATGAGGGAATTTTGGCGGTGGGCGATGAGCAATCGGAATAATTTTTTTTTCAGATTAGCAAATAATGTTCTTGATTTTAAATACGGGGTAATCTATGTTTAAAACCGCACAAAATTTCCCAAGAAATTGTACCAATTATATTTGCCCAATCATCTGCACTTATGGTTAAATCGCTATTTTGTCCGATTAAAGTTACTATATCTCCTACTTTAAGATCAGGGAAATCGGTAATATCTAACATGATTTGATCCATGGTAATATTGCCAATTTGTGGTATATATTTCCCCCTAATTATTACTTTCATTTTATTAGATAAAAGTCGGGGAACACCATCCGCATAACCAATGCCAATGACGGCAATGGTGGAAGGGCGATCGCACTTAAAACTATGACCATAACTAACCCCTGTACCCACGGGAACTTCTTTAATATGGGTAATGCGGGTTTTTACCGCCATAACAGGCTTAAGAGACACTTTATCTCGAAGATGGGGAGCAGGATATAACCCATACAACCCTAAACCAACCCTAACCATATCATAGTGGAACTCTTGACCCACCATTGTTCCCGCAGAATTGGCTAAATGCACCATGGGAATATGGATACCATGCGCTTTTAACTCCCTAATCGCCTCTTTAAAACGCTCATGTTGCAGATTAATCACCGTTGGATCAAGATCATCCGCCGTGGCAAGGTGAGAATAAAGGCTTTTTATGGACAAATAGGGGCAATATTTAATCTCCTTGACAAAAGTAACGGTTTCGTGCCACAGTGTTCCTAATCTGGACATGCCCGTATCAATTTTTAAATGTACCGATAAACGTTGACCTAAATCAGCAAGAGTCCGAGCAAAAATTGCCCCCTGCTCACTGTTACAAATAGTAGGCTCTAAATTCCAGCGAATAATTTCCTTGATCTCATCAGGGGTGTTGATCGCACCTAGAATCATAATAGGGGCGTTAATTCCTGCTTTTCTAAGGTCTATTCCCTCCGATAACGTTGCGATCGCCAAATAGTCAGCCCCCGAGTCTAAAACAGCTTTAGCCACAGTTATCGCCCCATGACCATAGGCATCGGCTTTGATGACGGTCATTAACTTAGTTTCCGGGGCAAGAATCCTTTTTAAAGAACTTACATTGTGGGCAAGGGCTTGATAATCAATCTCAACCCAAGCCCTTTGGGTGAGAGAATTAAAATCTTCGTTGGTCACTATTTTGATGGACTACTCCAAAAAACAATGTATTTTTAACAATTACAATTTACTGAATTATTCTCGAATAATCAACGTTGGAAAGCTATTTTTAACAGTCTTTTTTCGTTTACTCGTCACCCTAAAACTCGCAATGGATTCCACCACCCCAAAAGCAAGAAAATTAGTCAACAAAGATGAGCGCCCATAGCTAAGAAAAGGTAAGGGAATTCCTGTAATCGGTGCTAAACCTACGGTCATGGCAATGTTAATAATAGCCTGAAAAGCAATCATCGCCAAAACACCGATGGCAATTAATGAGCCAAAATTATCCTTTGCCCTTGTGGCAATAAACACCAAACGCCAACATACTAGCCAGATTAAAACTAATACTACCAGAGAACCCACCAAACCAAATTGATCAGCGATCGCACTAAAAATAAAATCCGTATGTTGTTCCGGGACAAAATTTAACTGGGTTTGAGAACCATTCATAAAACCATTGCCCCACAGCCCCCCAGAACCGATAGCAATGCGGGATTGAATCAAATGGTATCCCCCCCCCAAGGGGTCTTGTTCTGGGTCAAGAAAAAGCGTAATTCGGGCTTTCTGATAATCCTTAAGTAAGTTCCACAAAACCCCCCCTAATTTTCCTGTCCCATAATTAACAAATAATACTAAAATACTCCATAAGGCGCGATCGGGTAAAGTAAACCAAGCAATTAAAACCATTAAAGCCGTAAACACCACCCACCCTGGTAAAAACAAATTAAACAAAAAAGCCGAAAATAATGGCGCAATCATTAAAAGAATCCAACCAAAATTAGCATTTGCCCAATAAAGCATCGCCAGAGTTACCACCCCAAAAACCAAAGATGTACCCAAATCAGGTTGAATAAAAACCAATGCCCAAGGTACGATTATCACCCCCAAGGCTTTAAAAATACTAGATAATTTCGAGGCATCTTGATGATGCAACAAAGCAGCCAAAGTGATAATAACAGCCAATTTTGCAAACTCTGACGGTTGAACATTAAAACCAGCAATATTAATCCAACGGGGCGCCCCATTTACCGTTATCCCCGCAAAGATAACCACCAATAATGATATGTTCGTGATAGCGTACAGTAACCAATGAAATTTTAATAAAGAATCATATCGCCATCTACTTAAGCCTATCAAGCAACCAAAACCAATGACACCCATAATAGCCTGTTGTTGCCAATTGTCTCCTTGTTCATAAACTTGAGTAGTGTAGATAGTTACACAGCTAATGACAGTTAAAATTACCGTTAAGATAATTAAAAACCAATCTTTTGATCTTTGGGAAGTTATCATTTTTTTATTACAAAATAACAGGGCTATAAAATAAGGCTGAATTGGGGACAAAAATTTTTAAAAACCTAACATACTTGCCTTTATTCCCCCTCAAATATTTTCCAAAAAAGAGAAGGGGAATTAGTAATATGTTGATGTTGATAAAGATAAAACTATCTAAATTTCATCCCAACCAGTTACCCCAGAAGACATCATATAACTGGTTACACTGGCTTCAAAAAAGTTCGCTTTGGTGCTACCTTCTTTTTTAGTGTCAGAAAACTTCTCTAAATGAGTATAAGGACTCTTAGCATACTTTGCATCAGTGTAGAGAGGTTCTAAACCGATCGCCCTTAACCTAATATTAGCAAGATATTTGGTATAACGTTCCGTGCTAGATTCAGTAATACCAAGAATATTATTACCTACAATGTGATTAGTCCAACGACACTCATGTTTTACCGCCGTATCAAACATTTCATAAATTTGATCGAGGGAATAGTTAAAAGTCTTCATCGCCTCGGGAATCAATCTTTGGTATAATCTAACGTGGCTCAACTCGTCACGGTTAATCATCTTGAAAATATCCGCAGAACCAGGCATTAACATCCTAGCAGCTAAATTGTAAAAGAAAATAAACCCGTTATAAAAATATAAACCCTCTAATAAATAATCACTTAAAAGAGCTACAAAATAATTTTCTTTGGTAGGATTATCAATGTATTTTTGATAATAACCAGCGATAAATTCACAACGGGCAGAAAGCACTTTGTCAGTACGCCAAAAATCATAAACTTGATCTCTTTTATCACTAGGAATAATAGTTTCAATCATGTATTGATAGGCGTGATTGTGCATTCCTTCTTGGGAAATTTGTTCCGCCATACAAAGACTAATTTCTGGGGCTGTAATAGAACTTTTTAGGTGAGGAATATTACAAGTTTGTACAGAATCAAGGAAGGTTAAATAAGATAAAATACCTTCAAAAGCTCGTCTTTCTTCTGGGGTTAAATTCCAATAATCGGTAACATCTTGGGTAATGTCTAGTTTTTGAGGAATCCAGAAATTTTCCCTCATTTGTTGATATAAACCAATGGCCCAAGAATAACGAACATCGTTAAGTTGCATAAGGTTGGTGGTGTTGCCAAACCAAACACTACGATTTTCAATTCTATCGTCACCCCCCGGATTAAAAATTGGGGTGAGGGGCATTCTTTGATTATTTGTATTCGGTGCGCTTGCTACCATAGATTAGAAATATATATTTTGATGATGGCGTGTGTAGATCTAAATTATAACAAAATATTAAGATGTTTCGGAAATTTTTTTATTAGTTATATTTTGCTTGATTTTCTATTATTTATATATATTGGTAAAAATATTTATATTTTTTAATTAATTATTAAATAGGTAAAATAATTATTTTTACTTTATGTAAAAGAACTATTTAAGTTTGAGTTTTATAAAATTAGTAAACAACCCTTGAGATGGACTAAACAAGAAAGATAAAAAGAATAAAAAAGTCGCTACTAAAACTATGGCAGGGCCAGAGGGAATATTATAATAAAAACTGATATACATTCCAGTAATACTAGAAATTACTCCAACACATACCCCCACCAACATCACTTGATGAAGTCTTTTTACTAATAAGTAGGCGGTAGCAGAAGGGGTGATAAGTAAAGATAAGACGAGAATAACGCCCACTGCTTTTAAACTGGCGACTATGGTTAAGCCAATGAGGATCATTAGGCTAAAATCAAGCCAATATACGGGTAAACCCACGGATTGCGCCCCTAGTTTGTCAAAGGTGTAAAACAACAACTCTTTATAGAATAAAAATACTATTAAAAGGATGAAAAGCGCGATCGCAATGGTATCCCTCACTTCAGTAAAACTGACACTTAAAATATTACCGAAAAGAAAATGATTAAGGTCAATTTTATTATCCTTTTGGACAATGGTAATCAGGGTAATTCCCAAAGCAAAAAAGGCAGAAAAAACGATGCCCATGGCGGCATCTTCCTTGATTTGAGAGTTATTTCTAATTACATTTATTAATATGGTGCTTAATAATCCTGCGATAAATGCCCCTGTAAAAATATTCCAGTCAAAAATAAAGGCGATCGCCAATCCGGGTAGTACAGAGTGACTAATGGCATCCCCCAAAAGGGCTAACCGTTGCACCATCAAATAAGTACCCACCACGGCACAAATCACACCCACCACCACCGCCACGATTAACGAGCGTTGCATAAAACCGTATTGTAAAGGCTCAATCAAAAAATCCATTTTAAACTAACTAGGGAATAGGGAATAGTTGTTTACTTGTTTATTATTTCGCCCCTAAATCCCCCAATTCTGGGGGACTTTTATTTTACCTAACGATTTATCAGAATCTAATAAGAGGCACAAGGCAATAAAATCAAAATAATTAGACAAAATTAAATAAAAATTAATTGTCAATTGTCCATTGTTAATTGTCCATTCTCTAAGCTGCATTACGGCCATAAAAAGAAACTCCACCACCATAGGCAAAAGAAAGATTTTCCTCTCGTAATACCTTGTCTCTTGTACCAGAAGCGATGAGACTTTTATTCAGTAAAATCAGGTCATCAAAATTTTGGATAGATTCCCCCAAGTCGTGGTTAACCACCATGACGATTTTATTTTCATCGGCCAATTCTTGAAAAATATTAAAGATAACTACCTCAGTTTTTTGATCTACCCCCACAAAAGGTTCATCAAAGAAAAATATATCAGCTTCTTGGGCTAAAGAACGGGCTAAGAATACCCTTTGTTGTTGCCCCCCTGATAATTGTCCGATGGGGCGATCGCCCAAATCCCCCATCCCTACACGCTCAAGACAACTTTGAGCCTTCATTTTACTGATGCGAGAAAAAGGACAAAACCAACCAGTTTTTTTAACCCTGCCCATCATTACCACATCCCACACCGTAGCAGGATAAGTCCAGTCAATTTGGCTTCTCTGAGGCACGTAAGCCACCTTATTCCGTTGTTGAGCCAAAGGTTTATCCCCCCATAATACCCGTCCAAATTGAGCCGAAATTAAGCCCAACATTCCCTTCATTAAGGTACTTTTTCCCGCCCCATTCGGCCCGATTATTCCTGTAACCCTTCCAGGTGCGATGGTCAAATTAATGTTTCGTAGCGCTTCTACTTCACGATAACTAATGGTGAGATTTTCCACCGAGACAGGATTTAGGTTACTCATTATCTACATTACTTTAATTTATCTTTAGCCCCATTTTAGCAAATAATGAAAACATTATGAAAGATTTATGGTAAAAAAATGAAAAAAAGTAGGAAAAAAGAAAATGAAGCAAAATCAAGGCTAATTGTCAATGATCCCCATCAGAGTATAATAAACGTACTCGTTGAAAATAAAATTTTCAGACTTAAATAAATCAAATAAAAGCCTAAAAATCAGGCATAGTAGAACAACATAGAAAAAAGGAGTATAAGCCATGAGCGATAATTGGGAAAACCAAGAACAAAACCAAGAAACTTCGGCCCTAGAAGTGGCAAATCAACCCACCGCCATATTGCCTAACAATAGACCTATTCAGCCTAGTAGTTTGGAAGTAGTAAGCACTTATAAGTCCGTGGGTTCGATTCGACCTATTACGAAATCTCATCTTAGTGTTAAAAACACCCTCGTATTATCAGGTTCAAGACCCATTACCGCAGGGACTCTACAAATTAGCGACCAATATAATGTCATGGGAAATCGTCCTGTAGCTTCTAACGAAATCGATGACGTGTTTCTTTTAATGGGTTATTTAGACTAAAAAAAATAAATAAAAAATCCCTCTCTTTTCCTTAATCGATGAAGGGAGAGGGTAAAATCAGCAACGCCAAAAATATTTTATTGGTTTGTCACTAGGGAAGCGATGGGTTGAGGAATGGAATCGGAGGGGGCTTCAAATTCTCCAAAAAGTACATATTCTAACCTTAGTTTGAGGAAGGTAATCCATTCTTTGTCGAAAGAAACTACCGCCGCTGAAGGTTGAGGACATTTTGCTTTGACATCAGCTAATTCAGGAGCTTCTAGGAAGGCAGGTTGTTTGATGAACCAAAAGTCAATTTCTTTATTTTGTTCTTTATAAAATCTGTGTCTTTCGTCTAAAACTTCATGTAGGTTTTCGTTATCGCTGGTTAAAAATTTTTCACTTGCTGCGATGTAATAATAGGTTGCCATAAATTTCGTTTAAATAAATTATTTTCTTACTATTGTCTGGTAATTGATGGGTGCTAGTCAACTATTCCTTGGATTGATTCTAGGATAGCTTTTTTTTGCTCGTCATCATAACCCCAACGGTTTAGAAAATCTTGATATTCTCCACTCTTATTTTTAATGGTATTCTGCATTTGAGAAATTTTGTTTTTTACTTGATCAATTTGACAAAGTTCTACTATTTTTTTTGTTCTTTGGGTTACTTTTTGAGAGCTTTCTGCCATGGTTTGATCGTGATTATGAAGATGGGTAATTCTCATGGCTGTTGACATGGCAATGTTTTTTACTAATAATTCACTCACTATTTCTGGGGCAGATTTTAGTCCTTGAATAATACCGTTGGATGGATTATCTACTAATTGGTTTTCGTGGGTAAGATAGGTGACGAAAAAACCCCTACTACCATTGGCAGATTGCACTAAAGAAGCTACTATTTTTTCTTGTTTATCTTCTTCTAGGGTGGGTAGTTGATTGATAAATTCTTGGGTAAGGGCGATCGCCCCTTCAAAACTTATATCTTTTGTGGCAATAAGATTCATAAATTATTATCCTCCATTGTACATGGTCTATTATCTAGGCGATACAACCCTGAAAACCTTGTTTTAATTTTTCCTCATCCAAATTACGGCCAATGAATACCAATTCACTACGGCGTTTTTCCTCTGGTTTCCAAGGGCGATCGACTGTACCATCAAAAATCATATGTACCCCTTGAAATACCAAACGATTATCCATCCCCTGACCATTGATAATACCCTTCATGCGGAATATATCAACCCCCTGGGTGCGTAATACTTCCCCAATCCAACCCTGTAACTTATGGGTGTCAATGGGTTTATCCTCCACAATGGCAATGGAATAAACTGAATCATCATGTTCATGGGCTTCTTCCTCCAAAAATTCAGGATCAATTTCCAACGCATTACTTAAATCAAAAGCCCTTACCCCTAAAACATCATCCATGGCGATCGCACTATTTTGAGTCCGATAAATCTTCGCCATGCGATTCATTCCCTTTATTTTTGCCTCCAAACCCTCTAATTCTCTCTCAGATACCAAATCAGTCTTATTAAGCAAAATAATATCGGCAAAAGCAATTTGTTCTTCTGCTTCATGGGCATCCCAATGTTGTTGAATATGCTTGGCGTCAATCACCGTCACCACCGCATCAAGTAACAACTTATCCTGCATATCTTCATCCACAAAGAACGTTTGTATCACAGGAGCAGGATCAGCCAATCCCGTAGTTTCGATGACAATATGATCAAACTTATGACGGCGCTTCATCAAATTACCAATAATACGGATTAAATCTCCCCGCACCGTACAACAAATACAACCATTATTCATCTCGAAAATTTCTTCATCAGCATCAATCACCAACTGATTATCGATGCCCACCTCTCCATACTCATTAACAATTACTGCAACCTTTTTGCCATGTTCGTGGGTAAGAATACGATTAAGTAAAGTAGTTTTTCCCGCCCCCAAATAACCAGTTAATACCGTCACGGGAATAGTAGAATTATTTGCACTCACAACCATAATTAAAAAAGTCTTTCATTAAAATCGATCTTTATTATACTCATTATCTCTTTACCATCGTTGCTCAGTTTAAATTTGCCCGACATCCCTCGCCCTCTCCGCCAAAACCCCATAACTCCCCATGTGTTATATTTATTATTAGGTAAGTGTAAAATAATCTACAAAACAAGCTAATAAATCTCGGCAAAAGTAGCTCCATAAAGCAAACCTTGTGCAGAAGACTTTTAGAGACTAAAATCAAAATAAAAATTGATTCGCAATATAATTAATCTGTAAACTCTTTTATTAAATATAATTACCTATGAATAACGAAATATTATCTAGCTCCCGTGGCACTGAAAAAGTAGAACTTTCCCTTCATATTGATTCCGAATTGGTCGAAAAAATCAAACACCTAAGTAACGATCCTAGCAAAATTGTAGAAACAGCACTAAAAGAGTGGTTGAAAGGAGAAAGAAGACAAGATGATGACTTAACCCGTAGCCTCAGACGTAATCCCCCCGTACCTCCTAGGGGTGAGTGGAACGATTAAAAAGCCATGAAAGTTAAATAAATGTATTCCGTTAAATGATTTGTCTGATAAGATAAATTTAATGTCTCTCAGTAATTATATGTATTGATTAAGTTAACTTCTTTTAGTCAATAAAGCTAAACTTTAAATGATTATAAGATCTTAAGTTTTGCCCCCATCATTTACTGTGGAGAAAATCAATCATTTTTTATGGAAAATTGATGACATCACAAAAGATGATAGTAGGGAAAATTGAATATAATTGTCAAGATTTATCTACATTGGGGGCTGAATTGGTCTTTACTCAAGATAGGCAAGGAAATTACATTTCTTTTTTCTGGCAACCCAAAAAACAATCCTTACTGAGTGATGAACCATCCCAGGGGAATTCTTTTCTTAATTTTTTATGTCCTGTGCCTCTTAATCCTTACCTAGAGAGAATAAACAGGGTGATGGATAGGGGAATTCCTGAACATTGTCAATATGTTTTGAGCTATCAGGGTGATATATTACCCTTTGAGTTAATTATCAGTCCTATTATCAAGGCAGATCAAACAGTAGAGCGAGTATTAGTAATGGGGCATTGTTTACATTCCGAAGAATTGCCCCTCACCTCACCTTCATCCTTACCCCCTAATCCTGACCCTTTTCAACGGGTTTTAACCCATATCGCCCGTAATATTCGTAGTACCCTAGATTTAGAAACCATTTGGAAACAAACCGTTGATAGTATTGGGGAAGCCTTACAAGTTTCCCGTTGTTTGTTGTTGTTACCCTCTGCCCAAGGGGATAGCATGGTTGTTAAAGCGGAGTATTGTCTTCCCCCTTTTGTCAGTTTATTGGGCTATACTTTTGCCGTAGATGAATATCAATGTTTGAGAGATGCCCTTAACACTCAAAAACCTTGTGCTTATCATGACATTAACTATCATCAATTTCAGTGTCAGTCCACCCTAGTAATTGGTACTTTTTATCAAAAAGAAGTAAATAGTATTCTTGTACTGCACCAGTGCGATCGCCCCAGGCATTGGAATAAAGGAGAATTAGAATTAATCCAAGAATTAGCCGAACAAGTGGGAACGGCGATCGCCCATGCCACCATTTATAAAAAATTAGAACAAGCCAGTCAACAAGCCAAAGAAGCATCAAGACTAAAAAGCGAATTTCTAGCTAGTACCAGCCACGAACTAAGAACCCCCCTCAATGGTATGCTAGGATTCTTACAACTCGTCCTCGACGACATGGCAGACGACAAAGAAGAAGAAAGAGAATTTATCAATCAAGCCTACAACTCCGCCCTTCACCTACTCAACCTCATCAACGACATCCTAGACATCGCCAAAATAGAAGCAAACAAAATAGACTTTCAATTTGAACCCATCTCCCTCAATCAAATATGCGAAGAAGTAGCCAAATTTGCCCAACCCCAAGCCCTCAAAAAACACCTCGACTTTAACATCAACCTCCCCCCCACCTACGATCCCATCCTCATCCACTCCGACTACCAAAGACTACTACAAATAATGTTTAACCTCGTGGGCAACTCCCTCAAATTCACCCACCAAGGAGAAATCACCATCAACGCCGAAATAATCTCCAAACCCTTCCAATTCCGAAACCAACCCCTTCCAGGATTCGTCAAAATAACCGTAGAAGATACAGGCATAGGAGTATCCCTCGACAAACAAGATAGCCTGTTCGATAAATTCTATCAAGTAGATGGCACAAGAACCAAAGCCTATGGAGGTACAGGATTAGGCCTGGCTATCTCCAAAAAACTCATCGAAGCCATGGGTGGTAAAATATCCTTTTATAGCATGGGAGAAGACTTAGGCTCAACCATCACCCTCACCATACCCCTAACCCAAGTACCCATCATCAAAGAATAATCCCATCTGAAATCATTATAAAATTGAAAAACTAACTCCAATCCCCAAAAAACATCACAATTTATATGGAAATAAACGAATTTATTGACCGCTTCGCATCAGGAGAAATAAACTTTTCTAACTCCCTTCTCGCAGGAATAGACCTCACAGGGGCAGACTTAATCGGTATAATTTTAGAAAATGCCAACCTGCAAAAATCTAACTTTACCTTTAGTTACTTAAGCCGTGCCAACTTTCACCGAGCCAACCTAGTAGAAACCAACTTTAGTGGTGCCAACCTCAACCAAGCCAACTTCATGGGGGCAAACCTCCACCGTGCCGAATTCCATGGAGCAATTTTACAAAAAGCAGACTTCAGAGATTGCCAACTAACCCTTGCTAATCTTCTTGATGCTAACCTCATCGAAGCTGACTTTAGAAATGCCGACTTAAATAACGCAAACCTCAAAGGTGCTTGTTTAAGAGGTGCTAATTTACGGCAAGAAAAAAGAAGTAATGGAGTAAATCTCATCGGTGCGAACCTAGATAAAGCAGACTTGAGAGGCTCAGACTTAAAAGGGGCAAACCTAAAAGGGGCTAGTCTTATTGGGGCAAATCTGAGGGATGCCAACCTACGCATGGCGGACTTAACTGGGGCTACCCTTACCGAAGCCAATCTTAACGGGGTATTTTTAACGGATGCCCAATGCACAGGGGCTAAGTTTATTGGGGCAAATCTATCTAATGCCAAAATGGAAAGGGCTAACATGACAGATGCAGAATTAACCATGGTAAACATGGATAGTGCCTCTATGCCCGAAGCTAAATTTATTCGTACTAATTTGGTTCAAGCTAATATGACTTTTGCGAGAATGAATCGGGCTGATTTTAGTCGCTCTAATCTTTATGGGGCTATTTTGCGCAATGCTTCTTTGATGGAAGTATTTTTTGCTCGTACCAATTTAAGTTCATCGGACATGAGTAATGCTAATTTGATTGGAGCGGACTTGAGTAGTGCTAATATTCTTAATGTTAACTTTGAAGGCGCTATTATGCCCGATGGTCAGGTTTATCATTAAATGATATTTATTGCACTATGGATTTTCATTGGGCAAGATGTCCATCACAGAGGAACAATTGTTTCCCGTAATGTCGTCATATAGTTTGTTACAGTAAAGATAATTTTTATTTAATCAGCTCAGGATATATATTAACTATGAAATCTTTTCAATTAATTACTAAGCGTTTAATGGCTACGGTGGCTGTGTCTGCTTCTTTTCTCGTGGGAATCCCCTATCTAGCTTTAGCCCAAAGTAACCCTGGTTTAACCATTTTTAGTGGGGTTGAGCGTGAAAATATCCTTAATTACCATCTTGATTTTGGTGGTAGGGCAGGAAGTTGGGATCGTTATCGTCTCAGAGTCCCCGGCAATAAGTTAACTGAGGGGGTTTCTAAGTTATATGTAATCTATCCTGATTATTATAATGGTCGGTTTGATGTCGATCGCATCGAAGTCCGTCTTAATAATGAGTCGCTACCCTTACGGGATGTAATTTGGGATCAAGAAAGTAATTTTATTGAAATTGATTTGGAAGAGCCTTTATTGGAAAGTAGAACCATTGAAATTGTTATGTCTAATGTTTATAATCCCCGTTTTGGTGGTACTTTTTATTTTCAAGGGCAAATGATGACGGCTGGGCAAATTCCTATTCGTTTAAATTTAGGTACTTGGATTTTAAGTATTAATTAGTTCGTTTGATCACGGTTTGAGGTAGGGAAATGGTTTAAGGTTTTATATTTATTCCTCATCTCCCCATCCCTTAACACTTTAATTATCCCTTGTATCCTTGTGTGCTTTTTTGAGCTTATATTATACTTGTTATAAAATAGCCATTTAAAATAAATCTATGACAGAAGAAAATAAGACAACTGCGGCTAAGAAACCCCCTGCGAAAAAAAAGGAAAAACCCCCCGCCATAGAGGATAAACCTTTTACCGAGTTTATGGAGGAGCATTTTACCCCTTCTTTGAAGGATGCTTTTGCTCAAAAGGGCATCGAAGATATTGAATTAGCCCTCAAAAAAGATAAGATTCCTGTACTTGGTTTGGAAGGTAACCCTGAGTGTTGGCAATTGAAGGGGCAATGGTGCGATCGCACTTTTGCTATTTACTTTATTGATGAGGATATTAAAGGACAAAAAGCCTTTACTTGTACACTGAATAGTGAAAAACCTAGTACCCTCGAATCTTTTATGATTGATGAGCGTCGTGTTAATTTAGATCTTTTGGTTTTATATACTTTACAACGGTTAAATGGTCAAAAGTGGCTTTCCGGAAATTAGTTAACATTTTTAAATAGTTTATACATGGGGGGTTTAATCCCCTTTTTTATTATTCAAAGTTATCTTTGGGTAATGATAATTTTGTCACCTATGACAGCATTTCTAGCGACTAAGTTTTCTTGGCTATCTTGAAATTCGATGCGGTTAAAATAGAGAAGTTTCCCGATGTTGTAAACATCATTAACAAAGTTATCTTGTTCATTATTATCCATGTTATACCAAGTTTGAGTAAGGGTAATTAATAAATAATTATTACTAAAATTAGCTCTTAAGTTAATGATTAAATTTTTACCATATTGATCGGTAATTTTATCTATTTGCTCTTGAATATTATCATATAATGTTTGTTCAATAGTAAGGGCTGTTACTGGTTTTTGTTCGATAATTATTTCTACTTCTTTATCGGGAATTGGTATTTCTTTTTTCTCTTCTTCTATGGGTATTTCATCCGTGGGCAAAGATGTATTTTCTGGAGTGGTTTTTTCTAGGGTGGGAAGTTTATCGGTGGATATGTCTATTTTTGGTTCATCATTGGGGGGATTGGTGGATGAATTTTGATTATTTATATCTGAGTTGGTGAGATTATTTGTTTCTTCTTTGGGTTGGTTGGAGGGGGTTTTTGTTTCTGGAAAATCCGTTGTATCAGCGGGGGTTTCGATGGCGACAATGGTTGTGTTGTCTTGATTTTTATTTGGGTTTGGGATGGGGTTAATTAATGCCCAGCATATACCAACGATAATTATAATTGAAGTAAGGGCGATCGCCCCTAAACGTAAATTAAAGGGAAGTTTTTTTGGTTGAGGAAGGGGAACATTAGCAGAATTAGTAAGGTTTTCTGATATACTATCAGGGTCATTTTTAACCTTAAAACGGGGAGCTAGTTTAATATTATTAATTAAATTGTTACTAGAATTAATAAAATTGTCAGTAATTTCTGCTGTGGGAAACTCCTCAATTTCTGATTGATTGACTTTATCTAGGGTTAATTGTAACTTTTTAATGGTTTTTTTGAGATTGATAATAACTTCTTTTTGGTCAATATCAGATGGTTTTGTTTCTGGCTCTTGATTATCCATAAAGGTTGTTAGTATAAATAAAGTATTTTTTAAAGTAGATAATAATCTAATTTTAGGGGTATTCAGCTAAGATATGAAACAAATGATTAAACTTCTTATTCTTAATTTATCATTATTTTTTATCTGTGTGGGTTGTACCACCGTTTCTGCCCCCCTAGAATTTGCTCCACCCCCTGCGGTGGTAGAAAGGGCGATCGCATTTACTCTCCAATCAAGTTATGACAATTTAGGGCATCAATTAGACAAAAAACCAGCTACATTTGAGATTAGTAAAATAGATGTTAAACAAATAAAACCAAAGATAATTTATAATTTACCAGTGTATCACCTAGAAGGGATCTATCAAATAAAACTTAAACTAAATAATAATAAAACAAAAACCATTAAAAATAAATTTCAAATAGATATACAGAGAAGAAAAAAAGGCGAAACTTGGAGATTATTACACAAATCTAAAGAAGAAGGAAAAGAAGAATATTTTGCCTATCAAATAACTTAAAATGTAAGCTATTTTACATCAAAACTGAATTTCATCCCCTACTATAGAATCAACAATAACAGCAATTATTTAATTAAACCCTCAGTGTAAGTAAAAAATAGAGTTATGGAAATACTGTCCTTAGAACATTTACAAACCTACGGAGTAAAATCAGAAGAAATACAAAAAGGTCTAAAAATAAATTGTTTTGGTAAATGTTTCCTCAGACAATCCGATGTCCCTAAAAAGTTTAGAGAAAAAGCCCTTATTCTTTCCGCTGAATCTTTAAGTAAAGGAAAACAAAGTTTTGTCACTGAAACCAATTTTTCTTATACAGTATGGGCAGAAGAAAAACTAGAGGTAAAAAATAAATCATCTGTTTCTCGGGAAGTAAATAATATAGATAACAATCCCTCAACTGGCAATGGTACAAATTCTTGGGGTGATAATTCTCGTACTTTGGGCAAAAAAAATACTAACAATATTAACAAGGAAAAAGCCCCTAGAAATATTAGTATCGTAGAAAAAGAAAAGGATATTCAATGGAATATTAGTACCCGTGATAAAACTCCCCCCGTCATTACAGAAGATAGCCTTCCTCAAACATCCTCTCAAAATTATAAGGCATATAGGGGCGTTGCTTTTACCAATGACGAAAAAGAAGGAAATAATCAGGCTAATGGTAGGATGAGAAAAAAACCCCGAACCTATAGGGGTCAAATATACTAACCATTGATTATAAATATCAATTTTTAAGGATTATTGTCAGCAAAGGATTTGGTATAAGATGAGTAATGGGGTGTTGATCTGAAAAAACCTAACACCCATTAATCATTACTCTGATAATTATCTAGTTAAATAGGAAATTCCTATCAAAAAGGCTAATAAACCAACGGTTGTCAAAAAGAAGTGTTTCAAAGACAAACCGCCTTTATTAACCATGTTGCGCATGGCTAATTTAACATAACTAGGTTTTTCCTCTACATTCTCAGGGGCGTTGTTTACCGATTCAGGGCTAGAATTAGTCATTTTGATATAACAATTAAAATAATATTTCTGTTTTAGCTTAACAAATTTGGGACTTCCTAGATTAGCCAGATAACAAGGGGTAAAGTAATAAAACTCATCACCGTAGAAATGATAATGGTTTGAGCCACAATGGTGGCATTACCTCCAAATTCTTTTACCATCACTAGGGTATTAACGGCCGTTGGCATGGCGGTTTGTAGCACTAATACTTTTAAATCTATACCCTCTAACCCAATTATATGTCCAATTCCAAGGGCGATCGCAGGGGCAACCCCCAATTTTACCACCGCCAACAAACATTCGCGCCCACTCAAAACAAATTTACTTTGTGCTAATTGCATACCCAAAATAATCAAAGCAATGGGAATAGCGGAAATTCCCAATAACTCCATACTTCTACCTAAATTAAAAGGTAATTCAACCCCTGTAAAATTAAGCATGGCGCCGAAAATCATTGCCCAAATCAAAGGAAGTTTTAAGGTTAGAGTAACTCCCTTTTTCCAACCCCGATTACTCAAAATAGCAGGAAGCATCCCAAATAGAAAAATACTCGAGCCAATCATATAAATAATCGCCCTATCTAAACCTTCATCACCCAAGGCAAAGGTAGTGATGGGTAAACCCATGTTGCCATTATTTGGACAAAGAATCACCGCAAAAATACTTTGTCGATTATCCTTCTCAACCTGCAATATGAGGGCAAATAACCAAATTAAACCATAGATGACAAGGGAAATTAACCCATAACCAAAAATGATTAATAAAACACTCCTCCCAGACACCGTATTACGATATAGACTATCGGCGACAATGGCAGGGGCAAGAATATAAATACTTAATTGACAAAGACTAGCTTGATCTAAATTTAACTTTTGCCCTGCGATATAACCAATAACAATTATTAAACCTACAGGTAAAACCGCTGACAAAATAACGTTCATAAAATCAAATTTTTTCTTTTAGCTTATCTTGCCCCTATGATAAATTTCAAAGTTAATTAATCTGAGTTCGGGATAAAATTTATAGTCTTGTAAACAATTGACAATTGACAGTTAATAAATTACGACCTAGCACCTAATACCAAATCCGATTTAGAAAATAAATTATTCCTTGCCTTGCAATGAATTACAAGGCTAACAATTTATCGTTCAATAAATTGAACTATTATCAACCATACTCCCATACTCCCCCATCTCCCATTATCCCCAAATGAGGTAGGGGGCGCTGAATTTACTTTTTCATGATGCGATGTCCAATGTCACGGCGGAAATAAATACCCTCAAAAGAGATTTTATCTATGGCTTGGTAAGCCTGTGCGATCGCACCTTGGAAATCATCAGCCATGGCAGTCACCCCCAAAACTCTACCCCCATCGGTTACAAGAAGATTATCCACTAACTTTGTTCCTGCATGGAATACCGTTGCCCCCATTTTTTCAGCCTCAGATATGCCAGAAATTTCCTTACCCTTTTCATAACTACCAGGATAACCAGCAGAAGCCCCCACCACACACACCGCACTACCTTCGTGCCACTCAAGGGGAGGGAAAGAAGCCAAATTCTGTTCTGCACAAGCCAAAAGTAAATCAAATAAAGGGGTTTTGAGCATCGGTAACACCACCTGAGTTTCAGGATCGCCAAAACGGCAGTTAAATTCAAGGGTTTTCGGCTCACCCTCCGGGGTAATCATCAACCCCGCATACAATACCCCCCGATAGTCAATACCTTTATCCTGTAATGCTTTGAGGGTAGGTTCTAAAATTTCCCTGTAAATGCGATCGCCCAATACCTCACTTACCAAAGGAGTAGGGGCATAAGCACCCATACCCCCCGTATTTGCCCCCGTATCTCCTTCCCCCACCTGTTTATGATCTTGGGCGGCGATTAGAGGACGAATTGTCACCCCATCGGTAAGGGCTAAAACAGATACTTCCTGACCCCTTAAAAACTCCTCTACCACCACTGTGGAAAACTTTTGGGCAAAAAGTTCATCGATCGCCCCTAAGGCTTCATCCAGGGTCATAGCTACCACAACCCCTTTCCCTGCCGCCAAACCATCGGCTTTAACCACAATGGGTGCGCCCTGTTGTTGAATATATTTTTTCGCCTCTTCTCCATCGGTAAAAGTAGCGGATTTTGCTGTAGGTACATTAGCTTTAACCATCAAATCCTTTGCCCAAGACTTACTCGCCTCGATGGTTGCCCCCGCCTTATCAGGGCCAAAAACTTTAATATTATGCTCCCTTAAATAGTCGGTAATTCCCAATGATAGAGGTAATTCTGGCCCCACTACCACCAAATCTACCGCCTCCTGTTTGATAAAATCTACCAAAGATGGAAAATCATCCACCGCAATGGCTATATTTTCACAATTATTGAGAGTGGCAGTGCCTCCATTTCCAGGGCAACAAAACACCTTCTCTACCTGCGGAGATTGTAACAGTTTCCATGCTAAAGCGTGTTCTCTGCCACCGTTACCAACTACTAATGCTTTCACGTTCTTTTTTTCCTTGCACTCATCTACATACAAGGCTTAATTTTAGCAGGTTTGGCAATTATTAGGGGTTGATGAAAAAGTGGAGTTATATGGCTGTTTTAAATAATTCCCCTGTCTCTGAGATAACGGGAAAATTCATAACTGGTTGATTGCATCCTTCCATCCCTTTGATTAGCAAAATCCCTCATAATATCGTAAGTGGGATAGGCAAGGGCGATTAATAGTGCTAATGAACCAATGGTTTTTGTATATTTATTCCACATCGTTATATTTCCTCACGGTTGCAAACTAGAAAAGATTGGTTATTTATTGGGGCAAAAAATATCATCTCTATGGATGGATTTAGTTAGAAAAATTTTACGGTTTTTACTTAATTATTGACGATTACTATTATGGTAAGGTTTCCTAATTTTTTTCCAATGTCCAATGTCGGTTTGAGGATTGATAAATATTTACTTTTTGCCATTGTAGCTTATGGATGATTGTTTTTACTTCCTCAATGGTCAAGGAGGCATGGAGGGAGTCTTGGAATAGTTGTTTTTGTCTGGGGCTATAGTCTAGGTTGGCTTGGGCGACGATGTCTATCACTTCTTGGGAGGATGTTGGCCGTAATAAGTCCCTAATAATTACTTTACCTTCTGGTTTAACTACTCGATCAATTTCTTGAAATAAATCAAAGGGGTTTGGTATGTGGTGGACTAAACTATTGGACATGACAACATCGAAACTGTTATCTTCATAGTTGAGTTTTTTACTATCTGCTAATTCTAGTTTTATCTGTGAATTTTTTCTGGCTAAATCAATATTTTTTTGAGCTATTTTTAACATGGAGGGGGCTAAATCGATCGCCCTTATTTGACAATCGGGACGCATTTGTGAAAATATAATTGGTATCCTAGCAGTTCCCGTGCCTAAATCAAGAATTAAACTATTTTGAGGGGTTATCTCACTGACTAAGAGGGCAAAATCTCGGTTAACCTCCTTAAAATCCATGGCATCATACTCCATGGCTTCCTCCTCATTGTCCATTACTTCTGGTTCTAAAGTGCGATCGATCATAGGGGTAAATATTAAGTATTAGGTCAAAAAGCCCCAGCCAATGAAACAAATGGGCATGATATAGCGTCTAAAACCATAGGCTTACTTCTTATAAGTCAAAAGCATACCATAAATTTCTTTCTCCACAAAGTTATGAAACGTCCTTTTTTTCATATATTCCTTTCCATTACCGTTGCCCTCACCGTTATTTTTAACAACATTACCGTTAGCCATGCCCTTCCTTGGGGAGAACTATTTTTACGGGGAATCCAAGTAATCCAAATCAATAATATCTCCGACAATCAAGAAGTAGAATATGGTAAACAAATGCGCCAACAACTTATTAACAGCGGTAGAGTAAAAGTTTATCGTAATCAAAACGTCAATCGCTATGTTAATAATATCGGACAAAGATTAGTTACCGTGAGCGATCGCCCCAACTTGCCCTATACTTTTACAGTGGTAGAAAATGACCAAATTAACGCCTTTGCCACCATGGGCGGTTTTGTCTATATCAACACAGGATTAATCCGCACCGCCTCCAACGAAGCAGAATTAGCCAGTGTTATCGGCCATGAAATCGGCCATGTCGTCGCCAAACACTCCCAAAAACAAATCCGTCAACAAGCCGTAACCCAAGGATTATTGAGCGCCGCAGGATTAGGTAACGCCCAAATAGTACAACTAGGAGTAGCCGCCGCCGTCAGTTTGCCCAATAGCCGTCAAGACGAATTAGAAGCCGATACCCTCGGATTAGACATCATCACCCAAGCCGGATACGCCCCCAAAGCCATGCCAGACTTTATGCAAAAACTTGATAGGGGAGGCAGGGCAAACATTCTTAGCACCCACCCCGGGGCAGGAGAAAGAGTTATCGCCCTTAACAGACAAATTCCCCCCGCAGCAGCTAACCAAGGATTTGGCTTAGATGAAGCCCAATATCGCAACAATATTCGCCCCCTTTCCCCCCGTTAATACAAATCGCCACTTTCTTGGAGAGAATGTAAGCGGTGATAGATACCCCCTTGACTAAGTAATTGCTCATGGTTACCTACCTCCGCAATGCTACCGTTATCAAGCACAATAATTTTATCAGCTTCCCTAACCGTGCTTAGACGATGGGCAATAATGATGGTGGTGCGAGTGCCAAAAATGGATTTCATCGCCAATTGAATTTCTCTCTCTGACTCATAGTCAAGGCTGGAAGTGGCTTCGTCAAATATTAATATATCAGGATTGACAATTAACGCCCTGGCAATGCCTAACCGTTGTCTTTGCCCCCCCGATAATCTAACCCCCCTTTCTCCCACAATGGTATTATATTTATCGGGTAATTTTTGAATAAAATCATCCACACGGGCGATCGCACAAGCCTGTTTAAGTTCTGCTAAACTAACATCAGGATTACCATAGGTCAAATTATCCACGATACTACCATTAAACATATCCACCTCTTGATGTACAATAGCCATACGGCGACGATAACGGCTAATATCAAAGGTTTTAATATTTTGACCATCCAAGAGAATTTTTCCGTCCAAGGGGTCAAAATAGCGAAATAAGAGCTTAACCAGAGTAGATTTACCAGAGCCTGAACGTCCCACCAAAGCCACCGTTTGATAAGGCTCAACCTTAAAATCAATATTATTTAACACCAAATTATCACGATGATAACCAAAAGAAACATTTTTAAACTCTAATTTTCCCGTAAATTGATAAGGGTTTTTGGGTAAATATTCAGGAATTAAACTAGAAGCATCTTGCCCCGCCGGTAAATTCATAAACTCATGGAAACGAATCATAGAAGCATAACGACGCGCAAACACCTCCGCTAAATTGCTTAAAGGTTCTAACTCCGCATATGCCATACTAGCAAGGGTATAAGTGGTAATAAAATGCCCCAAAGACATTTCCCCTCGAAAAGTGGGAATTAATACCCCCAAAAAAACCAAAAACAATGAAAGTTGCACGACTGTGCGATTCCACGTGGCTAATTTTACATAACCTAAATGAATTCGATTGATAACCACTTGATATTCACGGTTAAAGCGCTTATTTTGCCTTGCTAATTCCCTTGATTCTGTGGCAAAAGCCTTAACAGTTTTTATGTTAGTAATAATTTCTGATGTCCTACTCTCTGTATTTTCTTGATGGGCATCTAATCTTTGCTCTTGAATAATTAATTTTTTCAGGTGAAAAAAGGTAAGCATTAAAATTAGGAAAAAAGAGATAATAAAACCGAAAGCTAACCATTTTTCTATGAGAAGGATTACCACAAAAATACCTAATACCCTAATTAATTTAGGAATAAATTGCCCTGAAATTTCTGGATATGTCCAAGTATGATTAGAAATTCCCCTAGCGATTCTTCCTGCTATTCTCCCAGGGTTATTTTCGTCATAAAATCCGAGGGGCAAAGTAAGAATTTTTTCAATGACTTTTTGAGAATAATCTCTCCTTGATTTTAATGTAATTTCCCAATGATACCAAGAACCAATCCAAGGTTGTATGGGTGCTCTGGCTACGGTAATGATAAAAATCAAACTACATAAAATGATTAAATTAATGGTTTGGGGGTCATTATTTAAATTTAAAAAATTAGCAATGGATATTATAATATTTTCTAAGAAAAGATCAATTTTATTACCTGATAATACGTTTAAAATTTGACCTATTAAATAGGGAACAGCTAAATCAATTATTTCAAATAGTCCTGATGCCCCTATACTCAAAAATACTGTTATTTTATACTTATCGTAATAGCCGATTAAGTCTTTAAATGATGCCATTTTCTTTTGTTTTTATTATGTTAATAGGTTGATTAAAATTGATGTTTATTTAAAATGAACTTTCATAAATAAGACGTTGAAAATATCATAATTGTGGGCATAATACCCCAGTCAAAATACAAAAAAAAGATCTTTTTTAAGCTAAAAAATAATTAATCTGAGTTCGGGATAAAATTGATAGTGTTGTAAAGGTGTTACGTGAAGGAATTTGCAAAACCCTTATTTTTATATGAACTTCAGAAAATTTGTTACATATAGATTGTATCCCAGTGACCCACTAACAAAGGCTGATTGTGTTTTAAACCTAAAACCTATGTTAATATCCATAGGGGTCATCAGGGGTGGGAACGACTTCTACATCCGAAGCATTTAAAACTAAGTGTCTTACTTCTCTTTGAGTATTCGTAATGGTTGTAGCCAAGGGAGGTAAGGTTTGAGTCATCATTTCTCCTTCTACCCTTAACCAAGTATCAGGGGGATAATTTTCCCTCGACTCAGGTAGCTTAACAGGAATACCCACAGGATAAGCATCCACGGCACAACAGGTGATTATAAAACGAGATAAATAAACATAATCTTCGGGGAGGGAGTCTAAATGCACCACAAATCCTGTGACATCAGCTTTTTGCCCTTTGTAGGTATCAGGTTCGGGATATACGTGTAGGGTACGTACCCATTCAATGATAGTTCTTTCTTCTGGTTTTGTTCCTGCTCCAAAAGATTGAAGTTGTAGGGTGACAGGGGGTAAAGAATCCACAAGCCCTCGTTGCATGGCACTTTGACTATTTAAAATCATGGGTTCAGTTACTAAGCCAAATACGGCAACGATGATTAAAATAGAACTACCCCACCCTTTGGGTAATAATAGGATAGAGTTTTGATTATCACTTCTCATATAAGTCTTACGGCGATAATATCTTAGATAAATTTGTAAGACTTTGAGTGCTGAAATAATTAATAAAACAATACTGGCAATGAAAACTAATAGGAAGTAATTGGGATGAATTAATCGATTTAATTCCCCTGTTGCCCAATATTTAAACAATAATAACCCCCAAAAGAAGAAGGCTGAAAGGTCTAGTAGCGGAAAAAATAATAGGTTTTTCTTAATAGTCTTCATTATGGAGTTTTAATATATAATTAATAATTTCACTAGAAAAAATAACTATAGGAAAGGGTAAAAATAAAGGTAAATTGGGCAATAATTACCATTAAGTAAAAAATCATTCGAGGCTTGAAAATTGATAACATTAGGCCCATGGCTTTAATATCAATCATGGGGCCAAAAACTAAAAATGCGACTAGGGAAGCGGTGGTAAAAGTGGAGGAAAAGGAAAGGACAAAAAATGAATCAACGGTAGAACAAATTGACACCACCGAAGCTAATACCATCATGGCAATAATTGATGTTACGGTGTCTTGTCCAATATTCAGAATGATTTCTCTAGGTATAAATACTTGGATACAAGAGGCGATCGCACTTCCCAAAATCAATACACCCCCTAAATCCCGTAACTCTTGGGTAACATTTTCAATAAAAAGATTAAATTTGCGCCCTAGGGCTTCCTTTTTTTGTTTTTTCTCTTGGGCTTTTAACAAATCATCATCCATTTTGATTACCTGCCCGGGTTGCCCTAAAATAAAACTTCCTGACTGTAATAAACTATAGTTATTAGCCATGGCGTTAATGGGCTTATTTTTAGCTTGGGTTTTGGCTTCTAACAACACCGTTAACCTTTTAGCAAGGGAAGGTTTTAATAAAGGACGACAATCTTTTTGTAAACTGAATAAACAACCCAATACAATGGCAATGGTTAAGGAAAAAATAATTCTCAACCAAAAAATTTCGGGTTGCCCCCTAAAAGCTACATAGGTTGACCATAATACCACAGGATTGATGGTGGGAGCGGCCAATAAAAAAGAGATGGCCACTGAAGTTGGTAAACCCTGTAAAAGAAAACGTCTAGCCACGGGGATATTACCACATTCGCACACGGGAAAACAAAAGCCAAAAAAACTACCGATAAAAGCCCCTAAAATGGGATTAGATGGCAGTAACTCGATTAATTTACCCTCATCGAGAAAAACAATTAAGCTACTAGAAAGTAATACCCCAAATAATAAAAAGGGCATCGCCTCTACTAACAGACTTATAAATAAGGTTAAAGCACTATATATCTGATGATCCATGGGGTTTATTTTATCCTGTGCATCTTTTTTTTGACCTTAAAAGTCGCTCAAAGGTTCACAGTTCACACTTTATCGTTATAATCTTACCCCATAAACCATTGATCGTGAATAATTAACCATACTCAGACATGGTTATTTCTGGTTAAGACTAAAGTTTAATCAAAGGCTAGTTTCATACCTTTTCCCGTGGCAATGCCACCCCCGTCAACCACAAGATTATTATCTTTGTCAAAGGCTTCATAGGTTATGGTGGAGATAAAGGATTTTCCGTCATCGTTAAGGGTGATATTTTCGGTTAAGACTCCCCTAGTAGAAGGAATCCAACCGCCCCAAACATCATCCATGGTGGCGTTTTCTGGGGGTTGAGTTGCGTAATATTCGTATTTGGCTTGAAATTCGTTCTCATCTAGTTGTCGCCAAATGCCGTAAGCAGGAGGCACGGGGGGCGCTCCATCATAGTTTGATGATTCTGTCATTGTACCGCCTAGATTAAAGCTATACATAAATTCTAGGTCTTTTACTTCTGCGAATCCCCCTGTAATAAATTGTACGTGCGATCGCCATTGTCCGATCAGTTTATCACTGGTTTGAGCCTGAGCATCCCGACTCCATAAGGGATTACTGATTATTAGAGGTATTAAGACAGTCAACAAGATAAAGAAACGATATTGACTGACTAACCGAGAGAGTTTTGATATTAATTTCATAACAATATCTTATTCCATAAATATGAGCAGATTATATAGCAATTTTGTTCAATGATTCAGTTAAATTGATGATGTCTGACTTAACGTGATGACATCAATACAATAAAAATTGGTACGATTATCTAGTTTTTATTTATTTTTTTTCGCAAAATATCACCAAGATTATATGTTTTTATAGCTTGTTGAGCTTCTATATGTTGATTTCAAATTTTTATTTTATTTTTAAGTGAAACCAAGTTTTTTTGATGCTATGATAAAAATTGAATTATAAACCAATTTTTTTTGTTATATAAAACACTATGCCCATCAAAATAGGAATAAATGGTTTTGGTCGTATTGGTAGATTATCCTTACGGGCAGGATGGCATAATCCAGCCATTGAATTTGTTCATATCAACGAAATTAAAGGGGGAGTAGAGTGCGCTGGCCACTTACTAGAATTTGACTCCGTCCATGGTAAATGGGATAAAAACGTTGAAATAAAAGACAATAAATTAGTCATCGAAGAAAAAGAGATCACATTTAGTGAATATGCTACCCCCCAACAAGTGCCATGGGCAGATTATGGGGTGGATATTGTCATCGAAAGTTCTGGAAAATTTCGCACCCCCGAAACCCTCAATCCCTACTTTGAATGTGGCGTAAAAAAAGTCGTAGTAGCAGCGCCTGTAAAAGAAGACGCTTTAAATATTGTCATGGGAGTCAATGATCATTTATATGACCCTCAAAAACACCATATTTTAACTGCTGCCTCTTGTACCACCAATTGCTTAGCCCCTGTGGTGAAGGTAATTCAGGAAGGTTTGGGTATCAAACACGGGGTTATTACTACCATCCATGATGTGACTAACACGCAAATTGTCGTCGATGCCCCCCACAAAGACTTGAGAAGGGCGAGATCTTGTTTGCAATCCCTTGTACCAACGACCACAGGATCAGCCAGTGCGATCGCCCTTATTTACCCAGAACTAAAAGGAAAACTTAACGGAGTTGCCGTCAGAGTCCCCATGCTCAACGCTTCCCTTACCGACTGCGTTTTTGAGGTAAATCGTCCAACCACCGTGGCAGAAGTTAACCAACTGCTTAAAGAAGCAACAAACACAGCCCCCCTCCAAGGCATCCTCGGTTATGAAGAACGCCCCCTCGTCTCCATCGATTATAAAGATGATCCTCGCTCATCCATTGTTGATGCCCCTTCCACCATGGTAATTGACAATACCCAAGTAAAAATCCTCGCCTGGTATGACAACGAATGGGGTTACTCCAACCGCATGGCAGAATTAGTCGCCAAAATCGCTCAATCAATTAATTGAGGGAATGGGGAATGTTATTTATTCATAATTCTCCAACTATTACCAAAAAATAATTATATTCCTCACTTATTAAAGGGGGTTTGGCAGGGGTGATTCAAAGTAGGGAGACAAACACTATGAAACATATACTGGCAAACGAATATAGCGTTGTAATAATTTTGAAATTAAGAAGTAGTTAAAAATGTTTAGATTATCAATTTATAACCATAAACCATGGAAAACTGTTCCCTATTCCCCGTTCCCCGTTCCCTGCCCTAATTAAGAGGTGTTAGGGGGGATCAAAAATCACTACATCTATAAAAAAATGGACAAAAACTTAAGAAATTATTGCTTAGTTACCGCCGCCTATTGGGGTTATACCATCACCGATGGGGCATTAAGAATGCTCGTATTACTACACTTCAACAAACTAGGTTATAGCCCCATTGAAATCGCCTTCTTGTTCCTCTTTTACGAAATTTTTGGAGTAGTTACCAACTTTTTGGGAGGTTGGATTGGTTCACAATTCGGCTTACGATTAACCCTCTATGGAGGCATTGGGTTACAAATTTTTGCCTTAGTGATGCTTGGTTTTCTTAACCCAGCATGGGCGGTATGGTTTCAGGTGTTATACGTCATGACATCTCAGGCTTTTTCAGGGGTTGCCAAAGATTTAACCAAGATGAGTTCAAAAAGTGCTGTACGTTTGGTAGTACCAAAGGAAGCGGAATCGAAGTTATTTAAATGGGTTGCCATTCTCACGGGTTCAAAAAATGCCCTCAAAGGTTTAGGGTTTTTTGTGGGGGCAGCATTATTAGAATTAACAGGATTTACCAATGCTTTATTTATTCAGGCAGGGGTATTATTTATCATCTTTTTGACAGGTCGATTGTTGCCTAAAAATATGGGTAAAATCAAAGCTAAAGTTAAATTTAAACAGCTATTTTCCAAGAGTAAAGCTATTAATATCTTATCCCTTGCCAGATTTTTCCTCTTTGGTGCTAGGGATATATGGTTTGTGGTGGCATTACCTGTATTTTTCCAAAGCGAGTTGAATTGGACTTTTATTCAGGTGGGTAGTTATATGGCTTGTTGGGTGATTGGTTATGGTTTCATTCAGTCTTTTTCCCCTGCTATCCTCGGACAAAATAAAAAAAGTACCGCGCCTCAAGCCAAGACTATTCAGATTTGGACTTCAATTTTAACTATTGTACCAGTGGCGATCGCCCTTAGCTTCATGGCAGGATTAGATCCGCAATGGGTAATTACAGGGGGTTTAATCATCTTTGGTATCGTCTTCGCTTTCAATTCCGCCGTCCATTCTTATCTCGTCTTAGCTTACACCGAAGATAATGACGTGGCCTTAAATGTCGGCTTTTATTACATGGCCAACTCAGGGGGAAGATTATTAGGCACTATTACATCTGGTATCTGTTATCAACTCTTTGGCATTGTGGGCTGTTTATGGATTTCTAGCTTTTTTGTCCTCATCGCCGCCCTGGTTTCCTTCAAGTTACCATCTCCCCAAAAACTCCAAACCAAGTTGGAAAGTGGACATTAATGTTAATCTGAGTTCGGGATAAAATTTTCTGGAGTTGTCAGGGAATGGGGAACAAGCAAAAGATAATAATTGTTTACGATCAATTGTTACAGGGTGGATAATAATAAACCCGACAAATCGGATTTGGTGTCAGACTACAATTGAATAACATCACACCCCTAACCTACACCCCCATACTTGTGCTACCCATAACCCGTTATCCCGAACTGAGATTAATTTATTAAAGTTTACTCTCTATTTCATTTATTGAAAGGGTTTCTTGTTTGCCCGTGTCGAGATATTTTAGTTGAATGGTGTTGTTTTCTACTTCACTATCTCCTAAGACTAAACAAATTTTAGCACCCGTGCGATCGCCCCTTTTAAACTGTTTACCAAAATTACTACCTGTCAAATCAAGCTCAACTTTATAACCCTTTTGTCGTAAATCTTGGGCAATGATAAGGGCTTTATTTTCGGCCTTTTCTCCCCTAGATACAAAATAAATATCAGGGCTAGAAGTAGAAAGGGGTTGTAATTCCTTGAGCAAAAGAATTAAACGCTCCATGCCCATGGCCCAACCAATGGCAGGGGTATCACCGCCCCCCAATTGAGACACTAAACCATCATATCTTCCTCCTCCGCATACCGTTGCCTGAGCCCCTAAATCGGCGGATTGAATTTCAAAGGCGGTATCGGTGTAATAATCAAGCCCCCTCACCAAACGAGGATTAAGGTGATAGGTAATATTTAAATCGTTTAGGAGTTGACAAACTTGGTCAAAATGTGCCTTAGATTCTGTGCCAAGATAGTCCAAAATAGAGGGGGCATTTTCCGCAATCTTTTGGGTTTTCTTGTCCTTACTATCTAAAATGCGCAGGGGATTACGTTCTAGGCGCTCTTGGGAGTCTTGATCTAAATCATTTTTATAGGGGGTGAGGTATGCCACCAAGGCATCACGATATTTTTGTCTATCTTCCCCATTGCCCACAGAATTGAGCTGTAAACTGAGATTTTTTAATCCCAACGCCCTTAAAATGTCAGTGGCGATCGCAATTACTTCCACATCAGCGCGGGGGGCTTTTACCCCCAACAACTCCAAACCGATTTGATGAAATTGTCTTTGTCTTCCTGCCTGGGGGCGCTCGTACCTAAACATCGCCCCGGTGTACCACAATCGTTGAATACCATTACTAGCCAACTTATTTTGAATATAAGCTCGTACCGCCCCTGCCGTGCCTTCTGGACGTAGGGTTAAAGTGCGATCGCCCCTATCCGTAAAAGTGTACATCTCCTTACCAACCACATCTGTCGCCTCACCAATACCCCTTTCAAACAAAGAAGTTTGCTCAAAAACAGGCGTTCTAATTTCCTGATAACAAGCCCGAGACAAGATCTCAAAAGCCGTCTTTTCCAAAAACTGCCAATAAACCACCTCATCAGGCAAAATATCCCTAGTACCACGAATTGCTTGAACTTGTTCCATTAAAATCTATTCCTGAAAATAATTACAAAAAATCCTAATAATTAAACCGAAAAATTATCAACAAAAAGTCTCACTTCGTTTAAAAATTCCTCCGTTGACTCATAGGGCAAAACATTACGACCTTTAATTTTTTTACCCTCTAAATTAGCAATATTTTTACTGTATAATTCTATTCTTTGATCAGGACTTTCTTTAAAACCATCTTTACTAACACTACTAGCAGTATCACCCATCAAAAGTAAAATTTTCTGATCCAATTTTTGTAATAACTTAAGATAATTTTTACGCCAAAAACCAGCCAAAAAAGAAAACACAGCAAAACGATTTTTAGGATTAACAGCACCTTTTTCCAACATACTTAACCATTCATCGTCCACATCATCAGGACTAGCAAATAATTGTTTCACAGAAAAAGACTCAATAAACTTTCTTCTCTGAGCATATTTATAAAACAAAGAACCCACAAAAGAATCAAAAAATAAATTCCAAACAATTTCGCTAATCTTGAGATTACCCCCATTAGTCATAATATTCCAAGCAGGAGGGCCAGACAAAATTAAACCCTTAATTAAATCACACTTTAAATCCCCCGCCGCCATATATACAGAAATAGGGAAAGAAGCCCCTTGAACAACTAAAATACAAGGTTTTTTTACCACATTTTCTAAGAAAAAATTTAACTGCATCGCCCAATCTTTTGGATCATAAGCAATTCTAGGTAAATCACTCTCTCCACAGCCCAGCAAATCAGGATTATAAACCTTATAACTACCATCGCAATCAGTAATCGCCTTTAAAAAACGATGCCAAAAAATACCCGATAAACCCACCCCAATGGGATGAATTAACACCAACGGTAAAGACTGTGACTCATCATCAGAACTATATTCTGTGTAAGCACATTGATATTTTTTCCAAGTATAAAACTTAGTCTCAGGTAAAGTAAACATAATCTAAAAAATTATCTTAATAAAATCAATTTGAGTTAGAATAGCAGTATCAAAATACTAAACATAATTATTAAAGGCTAACCTTTAATTAACACACCACTAATCATAATTATGAGCTTTTAACTTATGGCTTTTTGTGTACAGACAAAGGAAAAACAAAATTTTCCTCCATAAAACTCTCATCTATGATTAGTCAAAATTATTACCATTCACTGATAAGTGAGTAATCATGAAAAAACTCAACCCTTTGTAGTGTAATGGATAATGAGCCATTAATGGTTAAATAATAAAGGATTGAATGACTATTGAACGCAGTTAAACAAATATCTTTCGTTGTACCTAGCGACTTACTCTGTTTAGGAGAAGTGTTAGGGAAATATGAGGAAGTAAAACCAGAATCTATTGATCAAAGAATTTGGCTAGAATGTCAGTTAGCTTTGGCAGAAGGTTTTACCAATGCGGTTCGTCATGCCCATAAAAATCTGTCTCCAGAAACCACCATAGAAATAGAAATTATCATTAATCCTTCCGATTTATTAATCAGAATTTGGGATCAAGGAAATCCTTTCAGTTTATTATCCCTCAAAGAATTGACTAGCGCAGAAGATCAACTAAAAATCGGGGGTAGAGGTATCGAAATATTAGAGAAAGTTACCGATGAGCTTAAATATGAGCGCTACCCCGACAATCGTAATTGTCTAATCATTAAAAGAAATTTGACTCATTCTCATTAGACCTTTTCTTAAAATATCACAGCGCACCTTACCCAAACAAAAAAAACCACGCTTTTTCCTAAGCGTGGCAAAGAGAAAAATTAACGAAAATGAATCTTATTTATTATCATCATCATCGAGTAAAGCATCAAAATCAAATTCTTCAACATCATTATCATCAGAATTATCTAACTCAAAAGGATTTATCTGGGCATTATCAGAGGAGTCATTAGAATCATCCACCAAAGCATCTAAATCAAACTCATCATTATTATCATCAGATAAATCTAAATCTAAGCTAAAATCTTCATCAGAAGAAGAACTCTCATCATCCATAGACAATTCAGAGAAATTTAACTCATCATCATCCAAAGAAAGTTGATCGTCATTGCTCATCTCGTTGGTAGTAACCTCATCAGAGATGTCAAAGGATTCAAAATCAAGAATCTCATCATCATTAGAATCAGATAACTCCGTTTCAATTTCCCCGAAGATTTGTTCATCACCCATATCAATGGTGGCAACTTCTTCCGATTCTCCATCGTCAAACATGGAAATATCAAAATCATCGCCACTATCTTCGGATATTTCTTCTTCTGAGGAATCATCACCCATGATGTTGTCCATAACATCCGATAACTGCTCTGCGACTCCTTCCACGGTAGCAGAAACATTTTCTCCAAATTCATCGAAAGAGGCTTGAGCATCTTCCACAACTTCCCCCATCCAATCCTCAGTATCCTGGGCTACTTGCTCGGTTTCTTGAGCCAACTCATCGAAAGAGGCTTGGGCATCTTCCACCACTTCCCCCATCCAATCCTCAGTATCCTGGGCTACTTGCTCGGTTTCTTGAGCCAACTCATCGAAAGAGTCTTGAGCATCTTCGGCGGTTTCACCCATCCAATCCTCAGTATCCTGGGCTACCTGCTCGGTTTCTTGAGCCAACTCATCGAAAGAGTCTTGGGCATCTTCGGCGGTTTCACCGATCCAATCTTCACTATCTTGGGCTACCTCCTCAACATTATCGCCAAAATCGGCTAAAGATTCTTCCGTATCCTCAACAATTTCTTCTCCCATTTCTTGGGCTTCTTGAGTAAAAGAGGATTCTTCCTCAGATTGATATTCTTCGGCTAGTTGTTGAATATAATCCCCTGGAATTGCTGCGGTTTCCAAGTCTAACTGGGTTTCGGGTAATTCCTCTTGATTTTCATATTCTTCCCTAACGGCTTTAACTTGATTTTCTAATTCTTGTTGATAGTTACTGGTTAATTCTTCAATGTGGGCTTGATAACTTTGTTCTAAGTTTTGTTTTTCTTCCTCTAGTTGAGAACTTCTCTGTCGCAAAGATTCCATTTCAGGCTCTAGGGCTTGTAGTTGAGCGACTTGAGCGGCGAGGGATTCAATTTGACTTTTTGCCTCATCCAATTCGCTACTATCTGCAGATGCTTCCTGGGCTTCGGTGAGGGCGCTTTGTAGTTGATTATTTTGTGCCTCTAGTTCAACAACTTGGCCGTTGAGGGCTTGAATTTGGTTCTCATAGGTATCTTTTTGTAGGGAGATGGTTTGAGCCGATTCGGCTTGATATTCTTGTCTGAGGGATGTGATTAATTCTTGTTTTCTAGTTTCAAAGTCTTGTTCGGCTTGTTTAAGGGCTTTTTGTTTTTCTTTTTCGATTTCTTCTGGGTTGACTTTGTCTTTACCCACAAAAAACATAATTACGACACCGACTACGATGCCGATAATTGCACCAATTGCTATTTGCATTTTTTATGCCTCCGCATTTATATTATTTTTATTTTCTATGAACTGTTTGTTATTTTTAGTCTAAAAGTATTATATTGATAAAACTTATTTAAGAGTCTTATTTTCTTATTTTAAGTATTTTTACTTATGAGCGTTATATGCTTCATAAACACCTTGAACGTTATACCAGTTAAGGAAAATTCGAGCAATTTCGAGGGCTAGTTGCGGTTTTCCTTGATCGATTAACCATTGTAATAGTGGTTTCATGGTTTTTTCGTTAAGTCTCCCCCCAAGGGAAAGAATACCCCAGAGGAGACGATGAATCCAGGTCATTTGAATCATCATTTTTACTTCATAGGTGGGATGTTTTTCATAGAATATCACTCCCATTTTTCCCCGTTGGATTTCTTGTTCGATGAGTTTGGGTATTTGTTCGAGGTTGAAGGGAGGATGCCAATGGTAACCTACGGCTTGGGGGGTTTTGATGAGTTTTAGTCCTAATTTTTTTAGTCTGACTCCTAATTCTAGGTCTTCCCAACCATATTGACGAAAGTTAGGGTCGAATTTTCCTGCTTTTTCTAACCATTTTTTGGCGATCGCCACGTTACCTGTGGCAAAATAAGCGGCGGAATAATCGGTAATTTTATAAGGTTCTGAGGTAGGATTATCGAAGTTGGCGGTATTAATTACGGCTCCGTAGGTAAAAATGCGATCGTGTCCTAGTTTTTGTTGAGCTTTGATTAAACTTTTACTATGGGCATCAAGAAAAGTGGGAGTAACCACCAAATCACTGTCGATGAAAATAATGGTATCTCCTTGGGCTTTTTCTATGCCTAGGTTACGGGCGATCGCCGCTCCCTGATGATTTTGTAAACAAAGATTAACATGGGGAAGCTCGGCCTTTTCTTGCTCAAGCCAACTGATAGTATCATCCGTAGAACCATCATCCACCACCACAATTTCATAACCATCAATCAAATCAGAATCATAATTCTGTTGCTCGAGCGCCCTTAAACACTTTTGCAAAATTGGCAGACGATTATAAGTAGGAATAACGATACTAAAAAACACTCTTTTGACCTAAAATAAATTACCTATGATTTTACCCTAGATTTTATCTAACCATATCTCCTCAAGGACAGTTAAGTTGACACTCCTCGGCGTGAACGCAGGAGGATTCTTGGTTCAGTGATTCATCTTACCCTAGCAGGTGTTGCCACCAACCAAGATAGAGGACAAATCTCCCCAAGCGTTTAAGTCCAATAAATCAGACT